>CANGWA010000091.1 GCA_947457335.1 Sphingobacteriaceae bacterium | reverse complement strand
TTTCAACTCTCAACTTTCAATTAATTTAGGACGCAACCCATGAAGCAGAAAGAGGTTGGTTCTTGCATATGCTCGCGGCTTTCGCTTCAGGGCACGCACACGAAGTATAGATAAACGCATTCTCAATTCTCCTCTCTCAATTTTCAATTTAAAGAGTATATTTTGTCAACGCATTAACAATTCACGCGTAAATGAACGTCAACGCTTCAATTCTCAACTATCAACTCTCAATTTCTATTGGCGTATACTTTCTCAACGGCATTAACAATTGACTAAACCAACTATCTTTATCGCATGTACACCTTCACTGTGATACTTGATCGCTTTGCAGACAAGGGCGAAAAAACCGGTTGGACCATTGCGCATGTGCCTGATGCGGTGTATAAGAAATTCAAGCGCACAGATAAAAAAGAGTTTCGCGTGAAAGGGTACATTGACGATGTGGCTGTAGAAAAACTGGCTGTCTACCCCATCGGTGCCGGAAAATTTATCATTGCCTTAAATGGTGCCTTGCGCAAAAAATTGGGAAAAGAAGCGGGTGATACGGTCGCCTTTAAATTAGAAGTGGATACAGCTGGTGCCTTGTATTCTGAAGAACTGATAGAAGCGCTCAAAGAAGATGGCGTTGCGTGGATGGCCTTCCAAGCACTCAACCGGTCGCATCAAAATTATTTCCACCGTTACGTGGCCACGGCTAAGCGAATGGACACCAAGGCGGGACGTATCGTTGAAACCATTCTTGCACTCCACAAAGGCATGAACTTTGGCGAGATGATTCGTGCACAGAAACAGCAGTAGCGTTGGTCAGGTCGCTTATTTCTATGACCACATTTGTTTCTTATTCATTTATTCCTACTTTCGGTGTAACCAAAAAAACAAAAACATGATATTCGCAGTTTTAGGCGCCTACCTTCTTCTTTTGATTGCTATAGCCATCATTTCAATCATAGCGAGTTGGAAAATTTACACAAAAGCCGGTCAGCCCGGCTGGGCTAGCATTGTACCCATTTACAACCTCATCATTCTTCTTGAAATCATTCGCAAGCCCTGGTGGTGGTTGTTGATGCTAATGATTCCGTTGGTGAACATTTACTTCTTGGTGGTGATGATGGATCGACTTGCTAAGTCTTTTGGTAAAAACTCTGGCTTTACCGTTGGATTGATTTTCCTTGGCCCCATTTTCTACTTGATTCTTGCGTTCGACGGTTCACCGTACACACCGCTTGATGATCAGCGGTAGTTAGAACAAACATCTGTTAAGTTGATTTATAAATCGCTCCTTGCCTTACAGTGAAGCAGGGGGCGTTTTCTTGTTTGTTAATGTGCTTACATTGCCATGCGTAAAGTCATGTAAACGATTTGCCGGCAGCCTGCGCCAACGGTTGTAGGCGGCAGCCGGGCGAGGGCAGGCCTTAGCGGCTTGTGGCGGCGGAGGCTGGGCCCGCTTTTCTGCGGGTGCAGACCCCGCACGCCACAAAGCCGCTTGGGCCTGAGGAGCCCGCTATAGCCGGAAAACGTGGTGCCGTTGATAGTAGGTGTTGGTAAACAACGGCAGGCGCCCTAAACATAAAAATACCGCTCTTTTTTTGACACAAGATTTATTTTAACTGAAAGGCCGTGCATTTGTTTAACGCCACATCGGTTGAGCCACTCCAAGTGCTATTGCCGTCGGTGGCAGAAATGGTGTGGCGGCCCACTGGTAAATTAACGGTAACGCAGCCATTTGCACCGCACGCCGGTGTGCTGCTGGCGTAATACAAGGTTATGGTGCCGTACGTAGTGCCGTTCACTTTAACAGTAATGGGACCCACGTTTGAACGGGAGGTCCACACGGTTAATTGTCCACTAGCTTGCTTAAGCACAAACGACTTGGTGACGCTGGCTGTTTTCTTCCCGTTTTTTGAAAGAGCTTTTAGGGAGATGTTGTAAGTGCCCGGCGTCATGGACGTTGACGTCATGAAATTAAGATTGGTGGAGGAATTCGTTTGTCCCTCTGGAAGTATCCACACGAACGAATCGCCGTTGGTAGACAGGTTGTTGCATACCACTGTTTCGCCTTGCGTGTATTCAAGTTTATCGGTGGAGAAGTCGGCTGTTGGTTGTTTGTTGCAACTAAGAACGACTGTGCTAATAACCAGGAGTAGCAGTGCTTTAAAAGAAATTACTTTCATGAGTATGTGGCGCTTGTTATGATGTGTCTAGGAACAAAAAAGGCTTGTTCCTCACGAAACAAGCCTTTAATAAGTAGTTGACTATTAATAGCGGTAGTGCTCTGGTTTAAATGGTCCTTGCACGTTTACGCCAATGTATTCGGCTTGATCGCTTGACAACACATCAAGTTCAGCACCAATTTTACCCAAGTGCAAGCTCGCTACTTTTTCGTCGAGCGCCTTTGGTAAGGTGTAAACTTTTTTCTCGTACTTGTCCGAATTAGCCCATAGTTCTAATTGCGCCAAGGTTTGGTTGGTGAAGGAGTTACTCATCACAAAACTTGGGTGACCAGTCGCGCAACCGAGGTTCACAAGACGGCCTTCAGCCAACACGATAATGTCTTTACCGTTGATGGTGTATTTATCGACTTGAGGTTTGATTTCGTCCTTAGTAGCACCATACGTTTTATTCAACCAAGCCATATCGATTTCAGTATCGAAGTGACCGATGTTACAAACGATAGCACCGTGTTTCATGGATTCGAAGTGACGACCAACAACGATGTCTTTGTTGCCTGTAGCTGTTACAATGATGTCAGCGATCTTCGCTGCATTGTCCATTTTCATGACTTGGTAACCGTCCATTGCCGCTTGTAACGCGCAGATAGGATCGATTTCGGTCACGATGACACGCACCCCTTGCGAAGAAAGTGATTGAGCCGAACCTTTACCTACATCACCATAACCAGCTACCACAGCCACTTTACCAGCGAGCATGATATCGGTAGCGCGGCGGATGGCGTCAACCAACGACTCGCGACAACCGTACTTGTTATCAAATTTAGACTTAGTAACAGAATCGTTGACGTTGATAGCTGGCAACAACAAGGTGCCTTTAGCCATGCGTTCGTACAAGCGGTGAACACCAGTAGTTGTTTCTTCAGAAAGACCACGGATACCAGCTGCTAATTCAGGGTATTTATCAAACACCATGTTGGTAAGGTCTCCACCATCATCAAGAATCATGTTGAGCGGTTGACGGTCCTTACCAAACCAAAGCGTTTGTTCAATACACCAGTCGAATTCTTCAGCGTTCATGCCTTTCCAGGCGTATACTTGAATGCCAGCAGCAGCAATAGCAGCAGCAGCATGATCTTGAGTAGAGAAAATATTACATGAACTCCAGGTTACTTCAGCACCCAATTCAATCAACGTTTCAATGAGTACCGCTGTTTGAATGGTCATGTGCAAACAACCGGCAATGCGTGCCCCTTTCAGTGGCTTTGTAGCGCCGTATTCTTTGCGAAGCGCCATGAGTCCCGGCATTTCTTCTTCAGCCAGTTTAATCTCCTTGCGGCCCCATTCTGCCAATGAAATGTCTTTTACCTTGTATGGAATGTACTTGGTGGTTGTGTCCTGCATGATTTTGATTTAAAGTGTTATTTTTTAAAGGATTACAAAGATAACCTTTAAGTTTGTATTTCTCAAACAGATGTGCAGAAGAGAGCGCTTTTTTAACGTCCGTCTTCAGCAGAAAACGGTTAAAGCACCTTACGCTGTAACCCTCAGGTCATAAGCTGTTTCAGGGATTTTTGGCGTGCTAACGATAAAGGACATACAGCCTGGCTTTCGAATTGGTTTGTTGAACATGGACCAGTTTTCACAATTGTACAATACGATTCCGGAAAAGGACCGTCACCGTGCGGGGGCCCAGCAGGTATTGAGTGCCTTGATGGGTAGGGAGGCCGCATTGGTTCACGACGCGTATGGTAAGCCATGGGTAGAAGGCAGTCCCTTCCACCTTTCCGTTTCACATTCACACGGTTGGTTGGTAGTAGCCTTAAACGAAAAGGAGCCGGTGGGGGTTGACATTGAGTTGATGCGGGACAAGGTGGTTCGGGTGCAGCACAAATTTTTAAGCGGTTCTGAGTTAGAGGAGGCCGATGGCGATGTAGAGCGCTTGGTAACCTTCTGGGCAGCGAAGGAAGCAATGTACAAGTACTACGGACTAAAAGCGCTTGATTTCTGTAACCATCTGCACGTGCAATTGACGCCGCAATTCACAGGGGAGATCGAAAAAGGTGTGTATAAAAAAAGGCTATTGCTTGGTAAAGAAAAGATAAAGCAACATATACTTGTGTACACACTAGGTGAATACTAACCCCTTCATAGCCTTATTTAAATCGCCGCGAAAGTCGCGCCTGGCAGTGCTTATCGACCCTGATAAATACAATCCTGACTTGGTAAAGCTTTGCGATAAAAGTGCGGTGACGTGTGTGCTACTTGGAGGCAGTCGTTTGGAGCACGGCAATGTGCATGCCACAGCGTTGAAGATAAAAAAGCTCACCCGTAAGCCGGTTATATTGTTTCCTGGCGATGAAAACCAACTCACGCGTGCAGCAGATGGTGTGTTGTTGCCGTTGTTGCTATCAGGTCGCAATGCCGATTACCTAGGTGGTAAGCAAGTGCTCATGGCTCCTCGAATCAAGAAATTTCAACTTCCTGTAACACCATTAGGCTACTTGCTTATTGACGGAGGTAGGGAGTCGGCCACCCAACAAGTAACCGGCACACAACCGATGAATCCCCAGGACCTGGAACTGATAACCGATACGGCCCTAGCCTGCCAATACATGGGGTGCAAGGCTGTATACTTAGAGGCAGGAAGTGGTGCTTCACACACTGTGCATGCACGTATTATCCGCAACGTTAAACACGTACTTGAGGTACCTCTAATTGCTGGTGGCGGAGTAGATTCGGCCAAGAAAGCACGCGCCCTGGTAAATGCTGGGGCCGACCTTGTAGTGGTTGGCAATGCTCTAGAAAAAGATGTAACTTTACTTGAATCGTTAAATCCTATTTTTAAATCTCGATCATGAAACTAATAGTGATCACCCCATCCAAAGACTTTACCGATGAGCCGATGTTGGTGACACGGATGTTTGAAAGTGGCTTAACGACGCTGCACCTGCGCAAGCCTAATTATTCAACAGCCCAGATGCGTGATTACATCAAGGAAATTCCTGAGCACTATCACAACCGTATTATCATTCACTCGCACCACTCCTTAGCCATCAAATTTAAGCTCAAGGGCATTCATTTGAGCCGCATTCATTTTTCTAAAAAACTCCGTTACCTGTTTGTTCGTTTTCGTTTAAAAATAAAGTTCGGACACACCAGCAAAAGCCGCTCCTACACCAAATTGCAACAAGCCTATAATAAAGAAGAACATGCCTTTGATTACTATTTAATTGGCACCATGTTCAATAACATGAATGGCGATTTGTATAGTGGATTTTACCCAGAGGGTATTATTGCCGCCAACAAAACCTGTGGCAAGAAACTTGTTGCGCGCGGAGGCGCTACCCCTAAAATCATTCAAAAAGCGCGTGAATACGGCTTTTACGGCATTGCCTTTAATTCGTACCTGTGGTCATCAGACTCGCCGTACGATAATTTCTTGGTACTTGTTAAGGAATACCACCGCTTGGGCATGTCATTGGAGTAACCGCGTTTGTTGCTTACAATAATTAACTCTTGATTTAGCGCGTATTTGACCACTCGGCTATTCACCATTAACCATTTACAATTAACCATTCATTCGGTCTTATTATTCAATTCAATCTCTGTCCTTTATCGGTAATGTTCTAACTTCCACTTCCCAATTATTTCCCTACCTTCGAACAACGAACCAACTGTATGGCTAAGGATAAAAACAGGGTGAACGTAGTGTACTCTACCAACCCTAATTTTAAGTACGAAGATTTGGGTGAAAACGAAGCCACAACCTTACCTCCGGGGAAACAGGAGTTAAAAATTTTTCTCGATCGTATGGGCGGCGGCAAAATGGTTAGTCGCATTACGGGCTTTATTGGCACAACCGTTGATATAGAAGCACTAGGTAAAACACTTAAACAAAAATGTGGTGTGGGTGGTAATGTGAAAGACGGCTTAATTTTGATTCAAGGCGATAACCGCGATAAGCTTATTGCCTTGTTAACGAAGGAAGGATACAAAGTAAAAAAAGCGGGTGGCTGATTACGCCCATTTCTCCAACACACCGCCGGGTTTAAAAAACCGTTCAATGGCAGCAGCCGTTGCTTCATTCACCCGTAGTTCAGGCGCATGGTGCGGTTTCTTGCGGGCATCGATGATTAACGGTCCACGGCACCCCCAATGTTTGTTTTCTGTAAAGGCCTCTACTCCATGCACATCGTTAGCTGGGTTGCTGCGCGTATAGGTCATCCACAAATAATCCCCCATTAAATTGTTTTCATCCATGGGTGCATCTATCAACACCACTTGCATCACTCCCTGCCAATCGTTGTGCGCCTTGATGGCCACCGCCAAATTGTGCACCACCGTTTGTGCGGCAGCACTTTCTTGAAAAGCAGGCACACACAGCGCGACAACGCCTGGCATGACTAATTGTACATGCGTCACGGTTGGAAGAGCGGCTGCTGATGCAGGTACCTGTTGCGCCAAGTCGCGCTTCTTTTCTCCGCACGCAGCGAGGACGAGTTTGCTTCCCTCGTTCAAAGCACTGCCGCTATAATCGAGGGTATCCATTGTTGTCTTGGTATGAAAATGCAAATCACGGCTCCAATCAATGCGCTCCAACACATACTGTAAGAAAGCCTGTGCATCGTGGCAATCGGGCATGCCCGATCCTGCTGCGATGAAGAGGTATTTGGCGAGACTCAATTGTCCCGTACCCAGAATGCGACTGGCCTGTGTTAGTAATTCTGCAGGCCGTTCTTGTTTTAAATACGGGGTATAACGTTCGCTGCCATTCGCCAATAGCAACGGATGCACCCCTGCGGCATCAACTGCATGTACAGCAGAAACACCTGGTATTTCGGAAGGAATGGCCGACCCAGAAATTTCGTGAATGAGCGCACCAAAAGCAGTGTCTTCTTGCGGGGGACGACCCACTACTGTAAACGGCCAGATGCCGTTCTTCTTGGCCCAGACCTTGTGCACACGCATTAAGGGAAAAGCATGGGTTAAACTATAGTAACCGAGATGATCGCCAAATGGCCCCTCTGGCTTGTTCTCATTGGGATAGACCTCTCCTGTAATAACAAAATCCGCATCCAGTGAAATACAATACCCGTCGTGATAGGCATAGCGAAAACGCTTACCTGCGAGCGCCCCAGCAAAGGTAAGCTCACTAATTCCCTCAGGCAGAGGCATCACTGCCGCCAAGGTATGAGCGGGTGGTCCTCCCACAAACACGCTTACTTTCAACGGTTTGTTTTGTGCATTGCTCCGGGTTTGGTGCACGCCAATACCGCGGTGCAGCTGGTAATGCAATCCAATTTCTTTGTTCAATACGTAATCATTGCCTGACAGTTGTATGCGGTACATGCCCACGTTCGATTGCATCACTCCCGGTTGTGTAATGTCCTCAGAATACACCTGTGGCAAGGTCACAAACGCTCCTCCATCCATTGGCCAATGCTTGATCAGCGGCAAATCTGAAATAGAAATTTCTTCAAAACCACCCATGGTGCCTTTGCGTGGCAACGCTTTCAGTGCAGCCAATCCTGTTGAGGCGTATTTAAACGGCTGCTTGAGGGCTGCTAGGGGATTGTTGCGGAGTTTAACCAGGTCCTGCACCTTTTCAAACGTCGTGCGAAACATGAATTGACTCCGGTCCAAAGTGCCAAACAAATTGCTAACCGCGCGGTAACGCGATCCCTTCACTTTTTCGAACAGAACGGCGGGGCCCCCTTTGGCAAAGAGCCGCAGGTGAATAGCCGACATTTCCAGTTCTGGATCTACTTCTTCAGTAATTCTGACCAAGTGACCATTTTTTTCAAGGTCACGGATGCATTCTTCCAGTGAGGTGTAAATCATACAAGCGGTAAAGTTACGGCTCATTCGTTCAACAGGCAATTTTAGTAGTTTTGCATTATGTCTTTTTACAAATATTCTTGGTATTGGGTGCAGGAAGGTGTGGTGAAGCGCATTATTCCCGAAGTGAAAGAAAAGCTCGTAGAAAAAGAAGAAAAAATCACCAATTATTTGGATGTTATTTTCGATAAAACCGTTGCTTTCTTGCCAAACCTGATATCTGCGGTTTTGGTGCTGCTGATTGGGCTGTGGCTCATCAAACGCATTGGGAAACTCGCCGACAAGGCCATGAGTCGCAAAGAGCTGGACTACTCCTTGCGCACCTTTTTAAAAAGCTTAACCACCATCGGCCTGCGCATTGTGTTGATTGTTACCGTTGCCGGCATGTTGGGTATTGGCACCACCAGTTTTGTGACCATTTTGGGTGCAGCGGGACTGGCAGTTGGTTTGGCCTTACAGGGTTCGCTTTCCAATTTTGCTGGTGGCGTGCTCATTCTTATTTTTAAACCGTTTCGCGTTGGAGATAGCATTGAAGCCGTAGGTCAAAGTGGCGATGTGCTTGAAATTCAGATTTTCAACACCATTCTTAAAACTGCTGAGAACAAAACGGTGATTCTGCCAAATGGTCCTTTATCCAACGGCACTATTGTTAACGTTACCCGCAGAGGAAGTGTACGTACTGAATTGTTACTTACCGTTAGCAATGAAAACAATCCCGATACCGTCATGCGCCTGATTGAGTCGGTGCTTGATAAAGAAGAACTGATTTTAAAAGATCCTGCCACAAAAATGTTCCTTCAGAAGATTGACGATGGCAACTTGGTGATACAAGTCCTGCCCCACACCGTCCCTGGAAAAGGAGCCTTGGTCAAATCCAATCTCTACAAAAAACTCCTTATTGCTTTTCGCGAAAACAACATCTTACCCGCTAAATCAACCACTGCATGACCATTCAGGAAGCCCAACAGCGCATTGATGCGTGGATAAAAACATACGGCGTTCGGTATTTCAACGAGCTCACGAATATGGCCATGCTGACAGAAGAAGTAGGCGAAGTAGCCCGCATCATCGCGCGCCGTTATGGTGAACAAAGCGAAAAAGAAAGCGACAAGCAAAAAAACCTTGGCGATGAAATGGCGGATGTGTTGTTTGTTTTGATGTGTCTGGCCAACCAGACAGGAGTGGATTTAGAAGCCGCCCTTCAAAAAAATTTAGAAAAGAAGACGAACCGCGATCACGAGCGTCACTTGCAAAACCCCAAGTTGCAAAAAGACTAACCTTGTTAGCCATTAACGCGGTAATGGTTGCAGCAAGCGATTTTAAGAATGAATGAAACGAGGTGTAATCCTTTGTCAACCTGCGCGAGGGATTGAAGGCAGTAGCTTGATGAAGACAAG
>CANGWA010000090.1 GCA_947457335.1 Sphingobacteriaceae bacterium | reverse complement strand
TCAACTCTCAACTCTCCATTCTCAACTCTCAACTCTCCATTGTCAACTCTCCACTCTCAACTCCCAACTCTCAACTCTCCACTCTCAACTCCCAACTCTCAACTCCCAACTCTCAATTTTTATCCAACCTAAACACCATTCCCCTAAACAACGCCACTGGTTTTTTCTCCATGTCGTTTTCTAAATAAATGGTGATGGCGTAATGGCCGAGTTTTTTAGATTCTGTTTCGCGTTTGGCTTCGGCTATTAATACGTCGCCAGGGAGTAAGCGTGAAATGTGAGCAATGCTTGTCTCGATGCTTACTGCTTGTTGTCCACCTGCATTGCTAGCAAAGGCGAGGGCGCTATCGGCAAACGAATAGGTGATGCCGCCGTGAGCAATGCCAAAACCGTTAACCATTTCAGGACGAACTTGCATACGCAAGCGACACGAGCCATCATCGGTAGCCAATACTTCAATGCCCAACCACTGACTAAAGGCGTCGTGTTGCATCATGTTGGCAACAATATCGGCGGGCGAGGCACTCATACCTTCGGTTTCCAAGGTGTTTCAGGAGCGTTGAGCAATTGGGTCATGCGACGCGATAAGACAAATAAATAATCCGATAAACGGTTGAGGTACTTGTAATTTATTTCGTCTACTTTTTCGTTTTCAGCTAGTCGTATTACCGCACGTTCGGCCCTTCGGCATACACAGCGCGCAATGTGGCAATACGATACATGCACGTGTCCGCCCGGTAACACAAACGATTTCATTGGTGGCAACAAATTTTCCATTTCATCAATGGCGTTTTCGAGTTGCGTAATATCCGATTCCTGCAATGCGGGCAACGGCATTTTGTTGGTCTCTGGGTCAGCAGCTAATTGTGCGCCGACTGTAAACAAACGGTCCTGAATAGCAATCAGCAAGTCACTGATTTTTTCTTCACCCGCTACATCGCGCAACAGCCCAATGTGTGAGTTCAATTCATCAACAGTACCATAGGCTTCAATGCGAATATGGTGTTTAGGCAAACGGGTGCCTCCTAAAAGAGACGTTTCGCCTTTATCGCCGGTTTTTGTATAAATGCGTAATGACACAGGGTAAAGTTAACGAAAAGCTGGGTTCGTAATCCTAACCGCCTTAAAGGGTCGGCCTGTTTTTGGTAGGAGGGGCTTTCCCCGGCTGTCTTTATTAATGCTAGTAGCAGCCAGCCGGGGCCAGGCCATCCGCTGTAGCCTGCAACGCCGCCCCAAGCAAAGGCAGTAGCAGCGCTGGTGGGGTCTCTCCGTTCGTGCGCAGAGCCCCACCAGCTTTTCCTTTGCTAAGGGCGGCTTTTGCAGGGCTGCCGCTTCTGTCCTTAAGCCACTTTAACGCTTTGCTTTTACACCACACAACCAATTAACTTTTTGCCATTTAGCTTATATACACCCCTTCGTTAATATTTGCATTACACTTCTGCTCTCGCTTACGCTATGAAAGGGTATCTTGCAACAATGTCCGATACCGCCGATTCACAAAGCACTGTCGTTTGGAAACGCTTCAAGCGTAATAAATTGGCGTTGGGCGGCTTGTTGTTTATTGCCTTCTCAGTGCTTATTGCTATAACGGGTTACTTGGTAGCACCCGACGAGAGTCCGTATGCCAATCGCCAAAACCCTGCGTTGCACGTGCTTTCACCGGGTACTACCGTTCAGTTTTTAAAAGTTAGAAAAAACACGGATACCGTGGTCACTGGCTTTTTTGAAAAAATGGTCTTCGGCGCTACTGATAATTACGATTACCTGCCTTGTGATAGTTTGTCGTTTTCAAAGGGTCAGTTAATAGCCGTGTATCATGAAGACGGTGTTCCGGTTATACAATCGGTTTACGCAGCGGATGTATTGTTTGCTATTAATACAGAGCAACCAACCACGTTTGAAAAAGAGGTTTATGGTTTTACCTTGCTCAACGGTGAAACCAAGCAGTTGTCATCAGAACAAGTCGAACAAACCATTCGCAAGAACAGTTTAGTAAAAAAACGGTTCGTTTTAGGTACCGATCGTTTAGGGCGTGATTTGTTGAGCCGCATCATCATTGGTACACGCATTAGTTTGGGTGTGGGCTTGGTAGCCGTGGTGATTTCAATTCTCATCGGGGTTTTATTGGGCGCTATGGCTGGGTACTTCGGGGGACGAACCGATGCCTTTATTTCGTGGTTCATGAATGTCGTGTGGAGCATCCCGACGTTGTTGCTCGTTATTGCTATTACCTTGGTATTAGGCAAGGGCATAACACAAGTGTTTATAGCGGTTGGTTTGACCATGTGGGTAGATGTAGCGCGGTTAGTACGCGGACAAGTATTTTCACTCCGCAGCCGTGAATTCATTGAAGCCGGCAAGGTGCTGGGTTATAGCCATTCGCGCATTATCTTGCGACATATTTTACCAAATATTCTAGGACCCGTTGCTGTAATGGCCGCCAGTAATTTCGCCACTGCTATTTTAATGGAGGCCGGCTTAAGTTTCCTCGGTTTAGGCGCACAGCCGCCTATTCCGTCGTGGGGAGAAATCACCTCAGCCCACCACGGATATATTTTGATGGACAAAGCCTACCTCGCTTTTCTTCCCGGCATGGCCATTATGTTGTTGGTGCTCGCCTTTATGTTGGTCGGCAATGGCCTCAGAGACGCCATGGATGCCCGCTCGGCGGACACGAAGTAGGTAAGGTGATGTTAACGCTTCAACTCTCCATTCTCCATTCTCAACTTTCAATTCTCAATTTTCAATTGCAAGCGCATTCTCAATTCTCAACTCTCCACTCTCAATTCGAAGCGTATATATTGTTAACGCATTAACCATTTACAATTCACCTTTAACAATTAAAAATCCACCCTTAAATCAACTTCCTCTCTCCCTCAAACCCCGGATCATCGGGTAAATTGGGTTGTTTGGAGGCTTGCACGGCGAGTTGGTCGCAACGGTTGTTTTCGGCATTTTCGGCATGGCCTTTCACCCACACAAACGAATGGATTTTGGGGTTGTATACGCGTAAAAACCGCAGCCAGAGGTCCACATTGGCTTTTTTCTCAAAATTGGTCCTGCGCCAGCGTTGAATCCATTTTAAGTTGATGGCATCAACCACGTAGCGGCTGTCGGAATATACCACCACGGGAATGTCCTTATTTTTAATCTGTTCTAGGGCAACAATGACACCCAAAAGTTCCATGCGGTTGTTGGTGGTGCGGCGGTACCCCCCGAAAAATTCCTTGCGCAGGGTGCCAAATTTCATCACAATGCCAAAGCCGCCTGGACCCGGATTGCCACTGGCGGCTCCATCGGTATATATTTCTATGGTTTCTGCCACGGTTGCAAAGCTATCATTTTGCCCTCAGTAAATAAGTACCTATATTCGTGTCTCAAAATTTAGAGATCATGTCAGTATTAGTAAATAAAAACTCAAAGGTCATTGTACAGGGTTTTACTGGGGGCGAAGGTACATTCCATGCCACTCAAATGATTGAATATGGAACCAACGTCGTTGGTGGCGTTACACCTGGTAAAGGCGGTACACAGCACTTAGACCGTCCCGTTTTTAATACTGTAGCGGATGCGGTTAAACAAACCGGCGCCGATGTGTCTATCATTTTCGTTCCAGCTGCTTTTGCAGCAGATGCGATCATGGAAGCGGCTGACGCGGGCATTAAAGTGGTTGTTTGTATTACCGAAGGCATTCCTGTTAAGGACATGATCTACGCTAAAGAATACATCAAGAACAAAACGTGTCGCCTCATTGGTCCGAATTGCCCGGGTGTTATCACTGCAGGCGAAGCCAAGGTGGGCATCATGCCAGGCTTCGTGTTCAAAAAAGGAACTGTGGGCATCGTTTCAAAAAGCGGAACGCTTACTTATGAAGCTGCTGATCAAATTGCAAAAGCGGGTCTCGGTGTTACCACCGCTATTGGTATTGGCGGCGACCCTATCATCGGTACACCGACAAAAGAAGCGGTTGAATTGTTGATGAACGACCCAGATACCGAAGCGATTGTGATGATTGGTGAAATCGGAGGAAGTTATGAAGCCGATGCGGCTCGTTGGATCATGGCCAATGGCAATAAAAAACCAGTGGTAGGCTTTATTGCAGGGCAAACTGCTCCAAAAGGCCGTACCATGGGTCACGCTGGTGCTATCGTTGGTGGCGCTGAAGACACTGCTCAAGCAAAAATGCAAATCATGCGCGAGTGTGGCATTCACGTGTGTGAGAGTCCCGCTGAAATCGGCAAAACAATGGCTGCCGTACTTAAAGGCATCAAGGCCACTGCATAATACGACTTTAGATAATAACACAAGGCCATCTCTAGAGATGGCCTTTTTTTGTTGGTTGGGGAGGGATATTGGTCTTGTTGCCGCTTAAAAATTTGACAAGTGGTTAATTTTTCTTGTTTTCGGCTTTGGATTAATGTAAATTTAAGGTTACAACTGAGCCACTAACATGAAGACAATCCAATTACTAGTACTTTTTGCGTTCATTTCTATAAAGGGATTTGCGCAATGTTTACCCGGGTGTTACACCTACTCACAGTCGGCGATTACCTACTCACAGTTCCCCACCGGTGGAACCAACATCATTTCTCAATTGTCGCCAAGCATCGATGACGGGATTACCTCGCCGCTGCCCATTGGCTTCAGTTTCAAGTATTATTGCGCCACTTATACAGCGGTGTTAATTTGCTCCAACGGCTTTATTCAGATGGACATTGGTTCGCCACCGAACTTATCCTTTTCCAATCCCTCACAGGCGTTCCCAGATCCAACTTCTCCCAATGGCATCATTGCCTTGAACATGAATGACTTTGACCCAAACATGGGCGGTTCAATTACCTATACCACCATTGGCACAGCCCCCAACCGCATGTTTGTGGTAACGTATAGCCAAGTGCCGATTTGGAGTTACAATTCGAGCATTAACTCGGGACAAATTGTGCTCTATGAAACCTCTGATCGCATTGAGATCCATTCGGCAAGCATCAACTCTTCAGGAACCAATATTTATACTGGAACACAGGGCATTGAAAACCAAACTGGTTCATCCGGTTCTTGTGTGAGTGGCCGCAGCAATACCGTTTTCCAAGTCACAACACCTGATGCTTACCGTTGGACACCCATCACTACGTATACGCCAGCGCCGTTAACGGGCACGATTACGGGACCTTCGTCGGTGTGTATTGGCACGAGTGCTAACTATTCCCTCGCTACACCTTCTGCCACTCAAACCTTTAGCTGGGCCCTGCCGGGTGGTTGGTCGGGTGGCACCAGCACCACTACTGCTATTGCCATACCAACCGTTGGTTTCAGTGGAACAGTGGCGGTGATGGCTACATACACTTGCGGAAATTCCAATCCCATCACCTACTCTGTCACCAGCATGACGCCACCTTTTATTTCGTTGGCGAGCATTTTGCCGTCTACGATTTGTGCCGGTGAAGCTTCTACCATTACGGTGAATGGTGGCGCCACGTATACCCTGCAACCGGGTGCCGTTCCGGTGAGCAATGTATTTACAGTGTCACCGGCTGCAGGCGTTTATCAACTCTCTATTTACGGAACAGGGGCCAATGGCTGTGATTCGCCCAACCCTGCAACCACCACGCTGGTGGTCAATAGCAAACCTACGGTTTCGGCAAGCTCTGGCACCATTTGCTTAGGAGGCTCCTATACCATTCAAGCGGGTGGCGCTACCAATTATACCTACTCCACTACTTTCCCGACCATGTCGCCCGCAGCAACCGGCATTTATACTTACGAAGTCATTGGTTCGTTTACCACCAATTGCTCAGATACCGCACAAGGTTCACTCAAGGTGAACCCCAATCCAACGGTGACCACTGCTGCCAACCGCACCTCTATTTGTGCCAAGGAATCGGTGAGCCTTACCGCATCGGGCGCCAGCACCTATAGCTGGAGCAACGGCGTGAGCACAGGTTCACAAACCCTAAGCCTTACTTCCAATACAGTGTTGTCGGTAGTCGGCACCAGTTCAGATGGTTGTGTAGGCACTTCGTCCATTAGCATTACTGTTAAAGCCTGCACTGGCCTTGAAGAACAGTCGGGTTTAACCGTACAACTGGTTCCCAACCCCACCCATGGGGCAGTGAATTATGTCCTAACGGGTGATTATAGAAATTGCACGATAGTGGTGTACGATGCACAAGGTAAATTGGTGCAAACCATTCAGCCCACCGCAAACGAAGGCGTGATGCATTTGGAAGCATTGCCAAGCGGATTGTACTACTTACAGCTAAGAGACGGTTCGGCAGTGAAGACGGTTAAACTGGTGAAAGAATAATTCTGAATCGATAAAAAAAACGGGGACCAATTGGTCCCCGTTTTTTTTAGTGTTTTCCCGTGGAGCCAAAGCCACCGCTGCCCCGTTCGCTATCGCTCAATTGCTCTGTCGCTACCCAGTTCACCTGCGTGTATGGCGCCACCACCATTTGGGCAATCCGTTCGCCATTTTCAATAACAAAAGAAGTGTTGGATAAATTGATGAGCAACACGCCCACCTCTCCTCTGTAATCGGCATCAATAGTGCCGGGAGCATTCAATACCGTGATGCCGTGTTTGTAGGCGAGTCCGCTGCGCGGGCGCACTTGCGCTTCATACCCCTCAGGTAGTTCGATGTACATTCCCGTGGGGATGAGCCGCCGCTCCAAAGGTGCGAGTGTTATGGCTTCGGCAAGATGAGCGCGTAAATCCATTCCCGCTGCATGCAACGTAGCATAAGCCGGTAGGGGGTGATTGGAGGTGTTGGTGATCTTGATGTTAACTGGCATGGTTCCTGATGCGTTTCAGGTTATTAATTTCCAGTTTATACACCAATGCTGCAAATACCAGTATTAACAGGTTATTGATGATGATTTCGGAGCCGAACCCAATGGTGTTGTGCCAGAGGTGGGACAATAAATACAGTCCTAGTGTTAAAGCAGAATAGGTAAAAATGGCGCGGAGGTTGTACTTGATGGGGTAGTACTTTTGTCCGAAAAAATAAGACAGCACCATCATCGTAAAATAAGCGGCAAGGGTTGCCCAGGCGCTGGCCATGTAGCCGTAAGTGGGCACAAAAGCAACGTTTAGGGCAATGGTGACAATGGCGCCGGCAATAGCAATGATGGCGCCGTAACGGGTTTTACCGCTGAGTTTGAACCAAATGGAGAGATTGTACACCACGCCGAGACAAATGTTGGCAATGAGTAAAATGGGCACAACCGCCATGCCCGTCCTGAAATTCTCACCCACGAAGTATTGAATCCAGTTGAGGTTGAGGGTGGTGCCTAGAAAAATAAACAAGCAAAAAATAACAAAGTACTTCATCACCACCGCATAGGTGTGGGTGGCATCTTTATCACGGGCCTTGCCAAAGAAAAAGGGCTCTGCAGCGAATTGGAAGGCCTGTCTGAAAATAGACATCAGTATGGCGATTTTGTAACACGCACTGTAAATACCAACTGCATCTTGTGCCAACGATTTATCCGGCATAAGTTCTTTAATGATGATGCGGTCGAGTGTTTCATTCACCATGCCGGCAAGGCCGAGAATAACCAAGGGCCAAGCATAGAGCAGCATTGCTTTTAATAAATCTGTATTGATTTTGAATTGAATGCCCGCAAACTCAGGTCCGAGTAACAACAGCGTAGCAAAATTAGACAAGAGTGCAGCGAGAAAAGCATACCCAATGCCAATTTCAGGGTTGTAAAGGGAGGCTGCAAAGCCTGTGTCGCCAGCTTCGTAGGCCTTCTTGCAATATTGGAGTAAGAAGATGGTTAACCCAAAAGTCACCACCACATTAAACAATTTGAGCAATGAAAATTTTAAAGCTTGTTGGTTGGCTCTTAAGCGGGCGAAGGGAATGGCCATTAAGGCATCGGTGCCAATGATGAGTGTACACCACACAATGAATTTTGGTAGATAGGTGGCATTAGGCGTTGAGAGGCTTCCTGCAATGGCGTTGGAGAAGAGCAACAAAAGTCCCGTGAAGACGGCGGTGGACATTAACAGCGCTACCAGGGCGGTATTATAGACTTCGTTTTTGTTTTCTGTTTTGGCTGAAAAATTAAAGAAGGTGGTTTCCATGCCGTAGGTGAAAATCACATTCAGAAAAGCAATGTACCCGTACAATTCACTGTTGATGCCGAATTCCGCCGCTGTGAATCCATAAGTAAGAAAAGGGGTCAGCAAATAATTTAATAGCCGGGGCACAATTGTTCCCAGCCCGTACACCACCGTTTGTCCGGCTAATTTCTTTAATGGATGTGACACAGTCCTCAGCCTTAAAAGTAGGCGATTCGCTTATTGGCCTAGCTTTGAAAGTGCGAAGATATTAACCAACAGTGGTTGGATATCACTTTGTGCCTGTGATTTGTGCTTCAAGCAGGGCAATGCCTTCTTTAAATGTGTGTGGTTGGTAACCCAGCACCCTTCTGGCTTTGTCGATAATAAATCCAGTAATGGGTGGGCGTTTGGCTGGCTGCTTGATATCGGCACTCTTACTCGGTTGGATAAGACTTTTGTCTAATCCGTAATAATCTGCCACAACGCGTGCCAAATCAAGAATGCTCATAAAATCAGGTCCCGAAATATTATACACCCCCGTAGCCCGTTTTTCAGCAATGAGCAAACAACCATCGGCTAAATCTTCAGCAAGTGTAGGGGTACGGAATTGATCGTCTACGACGTTGATGGTTTTGCCTGCTTCTAAATTGGATTTGACCCATAGCACGATGTTGCTGCGGCTCATGTTGTCAACGATGCCGTACACCAATACCGTGCGGGCAATGGCCCAACTCACGCGTGCGCCACGCACGATGCGCTCTGCGGCCAGTTTACTTTCTGCATAGTAGGAGAGGGGGTTCGGACTTTCGTCTTCATCCAATGGTCCGTGTGTGCCATCAAAAATAAAGTCGGTCGACAGGTGAATGAAATGGGGACGGTAGTTGGCATCTTCTTGCTGCAAGGCTTCCAGCGATTCCACCTGAAATTCAACGGCCGACACATTGAGTTCCCAGCACGCTTCGCGTTCTGTTTCGCAAGCGTCTACATTGGTCATGGCCGCGGTGTTGATCACCACATCGGGTTTTACTTTTCTGAAAAGCGCTTCTACATCGGTAGGATTCGTGATGTCGAGCGTGTGAAAGTCGTAGCCTGTTGTTTCAACGAGGCGGTTCTCGCCACGCGCCGTCGCAATGCACGTGATACCACTTTTGTTACGCAGTTTGTAAACGAGCTTTTGTCCGAGTAAACCGTTCGAACCAGTGATTAAAATCTTCATTTGTTTTTTGTTTCTTCGGCGAGTTTCGCGCTTTTCTCAAGTTGCTTGTACCACTCCTTACCGTATTTGCGAATAAGAGGCTCTTTCAAAAATTTATAAACGGGCACGTCGAGTTTCTTACCGCATTC
>CANGWA010000089.1 GCA_947457335.1 Sphingobacteriaceae bacterium | reverse complement strand
AGCCATACATCGCCATAAGGTTGATTCAAGTAGCGTTGTCGAAATTCCTCAATAACCACGCTGCGTTGCACTTCAAGACTTTTGGGGGTGAAGGAAAGGCTGAGCATGCGATCACTTTCCAACCAGAAAGCCGTTTCTAAATTGTTTGCGGGAACAGTGCAGTAGTAATTGGTAATATCATTTGTTGTGAAAGCATTGTTTTCCCCCCCAGCTTGTTGAAGCGGTTCATCGTAATTCGGGATATTGATACTACCACCAAACATGAGGTGTTCGAAAAGATGTGCAAAACCAGTTTTGCTTTCATCCTCATCCCTAGCTCCTACATTATAAAGCATGTTGACACAAGCCATGGGTGTGCTTTTGTCTTGGTGGACAATCACCTTTAGTCCATTGGATAAAGTAAACCGTTCAAAATCGATCATAAGAATCCGAAAGTTACGCAATACCTCTTAGAGTTCACCAGCAGTCTTACCCATTTCTGCAAGTCTTGATTTGAGACCGAGATAAATCTCATCCACGATTTCAGCTGCAGGTTGTATCGTTTTAATCATGCTACTGACTTGACCGATTTCTAGCTCACCTTCTTCTAGGTCACCCTCAAACATTCCCTTTTTAGCCCTTGCTCTTCCCAGTATCACGCTCAATTCTTCAGGCGAAGCGCCACGTAGTTCGGCGGCTTCAACTAATTGATAAAATTTATTTTTGATCAAGCGTACAGGTGTAAGTTGTTTGAGAGCCAGTTGCGTTCCACCTTCGGGTGTAGCGACAATAATTTCTTTAAAGGCCTGGTGGGCGCTACTTTCGGGAGTTGCCACGAAACGACTACCCACTTGTACGCCTTCAGCTCCGAGTGCAAAACACGCTGCTGCTTGTGCGCCTGTGGCAATGCCACCAGCCGCAATGAGCGGTAATTTCACGGCAGCTCTCACTTGAGGAATGAGTACAAGCGTTGTCGTCTCTTCCCGGCCATTGTGTCCCCCCGCTTCAAAACCTTCGGCAACGATAGCATCAACGCCAGCTTCCTCACATTTCTTAGCAAACTTTACGGCACTCACCACATGCACCACCGTAATACCTGCCGCTTTGAGACGAGCGGTGTGTGTTTTAGGATTTCCCGCACTGGTGAAAACAATTTTAACGCCCTCCTCTTCAATGATTTTAATATGAGCTGCAATATCGGGATACAGGAGAGGGAGATTGACGGCGAAAGGTTGGTGGGTAGCTGCCTTGCATTTTTTGATATGCTCGCGAAGCACATCAGGGTACATGCTTCCAGCCCCGATAATGCCAAGTCCCCCTGCATTACTCACCGCAGCGGCCAATTCCCAGCCACTGCACCAAATCATTCCCGCCTGAATAACCGGTTTTTGAATGCCAAACAAGGCACAAATTCTATTTTGACTCATCTCAATTGTTTACTATTGTTAACTAAAAATAGTTGAAACTTACACCCAAAGTTCCTCTTTTACAAGGTGTTATTTTATGTATATTTGTATAAATTGACAATCCAAAAATCCGAAAAAGTTCTTCAGAAATGAAACGTGGACTCCTTTTAGCTTTTCTCTTAACTTCTGCCATTGCACAAGCACAATGGCGGTGGGATTTTGGTGGACAGATGGGTGTTTCCAATTATTTAGGAGATATTGGAGGAAAGGATAAAGATCGGCGTGATTTTATTGCTGACATGAAGTTATCCAAAACCCGTTGGAATTTTGGAGGTTTTGCTCGTTACAAGTGGTTGCCTAAAATTTCGTTTAAAGCGGGATTGGAATATTTGCGGATAGAGGGGAACGACGCCTTATCCACCAACTTGGGCAGAATGTTCCGGAACTTCAACTTCCGCAACGATATCTATGATTTTTCTTTAACTGCTGAATATTTCTTTTACGAGAATAACGATTTAGGGGGCACTTACAGATACCGACACAATTTCCGTTGCTACGTCTTTGCTGGCGGCGGGGCCTTTTACAGCAACCCGAAGACATTTTACCGCGGCCAGTGGGTAGCCCTTCAGCCGTATGCGACAGAAGGCGTTTCTTATCATAAATTCAATTTGAGCGTGCCAATGGGGATTGGCTTTTATTTTACCATCAACAAAATGCATCGGCTTGGTTTTGAGATGAATTACCGTAAAACCTTTACGGATTATTTGGATGATATTAGTGGCAATTACCCTAGCGATCCTGGCAACGACTATGAGCGGGGATTGGTTCTACGCACCCTTGAAATTGACCCAACCCTCGCATCTGAATATCCAGGCGTTTACAATTCACATACCTGGGGCCAAAAACGTGGCGATAAAACGAATAAAGACTCCTACATGACTATGGCCTTTTCCTACAGCTATGTCATCCGTGGCAAGAGTAGTTTTTACAGAAACAAAAACACTTCTTTCTTTACTAAAAAATATAGAAGAGGAAGAAAGATTCGCGCCAAATTCTAGGCTTTTTTCAGTTCAATCCCTTATCTTTACCAACTGTTATGAAACAGCTCTTCATTGCACTTGCATTAATTCTACTCACCGCTTGCTCTGACGGTGGCGAACAAGGTGTGAACGCCGACATGGTTAATAATTCCGCTTCAGCCTCTGGCATAAACTCAGGCGAATTGCCGGAGGTCAAATTTGACGAAGAAGAATTTGACTTTGGTAGAATAACACAAGGAGAAAATGTGAGCCATGAATTTTATTTTACCAATACTGGCAAATCTGATTTGATCATTACCGGCGCCAGTGGGAGTTGTGGCTGTACCGTTCCCGAATGGCCAAAAGAGCCAATCAAACCTGGAGACAAAGGAAAAATCAACGTTGTTTTTCACAGCGAGGGTAAGGAAGGGTATCAAGAAAAAACCGTTACTGTTTTAACAAATTGCGAGCCAGCCACACGGGTTGTTCGGATTAAAACGGAAGTCATTGTAGCACAAACAGCAAAATAAACACATAAAATAAATGAAAAACGCAATGATTCAACTTGCAGCAGAACCTCAGGGAGGTGGAATGATGAACTTGGTTATGATGGGTGCCATCGTGATTGTATTTTACTTCTTCATGATTCGTCCTCAAATGAAAAAAGCAAAAGAACAAAAGAAATACATTGAGGCGCTTAAAAAAGGTGATCAAGTGTTGACCATTGGTGGTATTTACGGCAAAATCATTGAAGTGCGTGATGATGCTACCTTCATCATGGAGATTGAAGACGGCAGTCGCATGAAAATCTCCAAAAATGCCGTTTCTAACGAAGCTTCTGCTACACTCAACCAGGGCAATGCCTAATGGCCAACGCTTCTACTATATTTGAAACAACCTTTAAAAAGCCTGGCAAAACCAAGGCTTTTTTTATTTGTTTGGTGATAGCCTCCTTCCTCTGGGTGGTACACGCGCTGAATACAGTTTACACGTATAGTTTTGCCATTCCAGTGACTTTTAAAAATTTGCCTTCGGACAAGAAGCCACTGATGCAATTGCCCCAGCAAATCAATGCCGATATCAAGGCAAGTGGTTTAAAACTTGGACTCATGTTGCTGAGGCAACCATTTAAGCCACTCGCAGTAGACATCAACAGTTTGAAAACCGTTAATAGAGGACAGTACTATGTGTTATCCGGTTCACCCATTGATTTCGAGAGCATATTCCATTTCGAAACCACCGTTAAGCACTTGTCACCCGATACACTTTATTTTACTGACAGAACTGGCTAGGAAAAAAATGTGCCTTTAAAAGTCCCCCTCCATATTTCTTGCCGTGAGGGTTTTGGCTAAAAGAAACCTATTATCAACCCTTATTTTATTACCATATGGGGCGATTCAACCGTTCCACAATCGGTGGATACTGTTTATACGCAATTGCTGAACCTCACCCAGATTACCAACAGTATTTCTGAAAACATAGCGGTCATTAGACCTGGGGGCGGAGTTTACACCTCTCTTACGCATGTAAACGTGCAAATAGAAGTAGGTCGTCTTGTGGAACATCAACTTTACATTGCCATTAATGATGTGCAACAACATCCGGGCAAAACTGTAAGCATTTTTCCAGCTCTATCACGCATAAAATTCACCACGCTACAGGGTAGTTTTGTACCCGAGGACTCCTT
This sequence comes from Sphingobacteriaceae bacterium, assembly GCA_947457335.1. Lineage (GTDB taxonomy): Bacteria > Bacteroidota > Bacteroidia > B-17B0 > Aurantibacillaceae > Aurantibacillus. The sequence continues at coordinate 5,433 of CANGWA010000089.1, read as the reverse complement.
GCTCTTTAAAGTGATGGTTAACAGCGAACGTAGAAATCCACGCACAAAAAAATACCCTGTGTTTCTTGGCACAGTACCTGGTCATGTGAGCGTTATTGATTATGAGCCCAAAGAGGCCGATATCATAATTCTATCAAAATGATTATTGGATTGACAGGCGGGAGCGGAACTGGTAAGTCAATAGCCCTTCAAATATTTAAAGCTATCGGGTATGCCACTTATTCGAGTGACGAAGCTGCGAAAAGAATGTACGCTGACCCTAAAATCAAAGAAAAAATTATCCAATTGTTGGGTAGATCGGCATATAACGGTAATGAAATAAACAAGGTTTTTATCCGTAAACACATCTTTGATGATGCCTCACTTCGTGCTTCGGTGAACGCTATTATACATCCTGCGGTGACGAGTGATTTCATGCGTTTTGTTCAACTGCACCCAGGCCACATCCTTCAGGAATCCGCTTTATTGTTTGAAACAGGAATTGATAAGCGTTGTGATAAAGTAATTGTAATCACAGCCAATGAAGCCACGCGCATTCGACGGCTACAAAAAAGAGACGACTTACCAGCCTCAGAAATCCTCCAACGCCTAAATGCGCAATGGCCTGAAGCCAAAAAAATAGAAAAGGCGGATTTTGTAATTTATAACAATGACCATGACCATTTGCTCGAACAGGTGCTCACTATTTCAGAAAGAATAAAAGATGTACACCCGTGATTTATTAACCGCACAAATTGAAACCTTCAGTAAGCTGCTCGCTGCATTAATTTTAAAACGTAAAGGACAACAGTACGATCAGTTAGAAGAGGACTTGTTGGCATTGATAAAACATCATTTAGGTGTCCAAACTTATGAAGTTTTAGCCATGGATGAAGAGGAATTCAAGCAGGTAGTATTAGCGGCCGACACCCTATCTCCTGAAAAAAAGAAATTACTTGGCTGGGCATTGCAAGAACATTGTGAATTGCTATTAGCGCTCGACAATACCCAACTGGCGAAAAACTCCTGTTTTAAAGCCTTTGTGATTTACAGGTACTTGCTCGATGAGCAAAACGGAATTATCTATGATTTGGATTTGAAATTTCGGTTCAATTCCTTAAAAAGTCTTTTGGAAGGTCTAGAAAACGGTTAGCTGTTTAGCACTAATTTTCCTTTATAAAAAGTACCAATCACCTTGCCTTTGAGCGGTTTTCCGAACAGAGGACTGTTTTCTGAGAGCGAAGCGTTGTGTGTTTTATCCAAAATTGACTCGCCCTTTAAGGTGAAAAAAGTCAGATTTGCTTTTTCTCCTTCTGCAATCTTTGGCAATTCTAATGCAAGTAATTTACGGGGATTTTCAGCTAAGAGGCGAACAATGAGTGCATCGGACTTATCACCCAAGGCTTCAACCAATAGATTGAATGTTGATTGAAGACTGATCATGCCTACTTCGGCCTGATCGAATTCAAGTTCCTTGCATTCTAAATCCAATGGCGAATGGTCGCTCACCACCACATCTATGGTTCCATTTTCAATGGCATTGCGCAAGGCATTGATATCACGCTTGGTGCGTAAAGGAGGATGGAGTTTGAAGTTGGTATCAAATTCCTTTAGGGCAGTATCATCGTAAACTAAATTCACTGCAGGCACACCACACGAGATGGGTAATCCAGTTGCTTTAGCTTTCTTGATCAGATCAACACTCCCCTTGGTGGAGATAACAGGGACGTGCATTTTTCCGCCTGCGTATTCCAAAATAGATATGTTTTTTTGTAAGGCAAGTTCTTCTGCCAGAGCTGGAATGCCCTTCATCCCCAGAGCGGTCGAAGTTTCGCCTTCATTCATCTGCCCTCCCTTTGAAAGGCCTTCTTCATTAGCGTGTAAACATAGAAACACGTTGAAATGACTGGCATATTGTAAGGCTCTCACTACCATACCAGAATCGGCTGGAGCCGTTTTATAGTCGCTAAAACCAACAGCACCAGCCAGGTGCATGTCATACATTTCTGCAAGGTCCTTCCCCTTGCCATCCACCGTTACAGTGCCAAATGGCAACACGTCCACATCCAAGTCCGCTGCAGTTGCGCGAAGATGAGCGATTTGTGACTTGGAATGAAGAGCAGGATAATTGTGGTTGTGCAGGCATATAGCAGTGAAGCCCCCTTTTCTTGCAGCCTGTGCGAGACTTTCAAGGGTTTCACGGTGTTCGAAACCAGGGTCACCACTCACCGCTTGTAAATCCATAAAACCAATTGAAACACACAGTCCCTCCTCTTCTATAGTCTTAACGGAACCCTTCGTTGAAATGGACTTTTTTATAGAAGTAATTTTTCCTGATTCAATAAGAATATCGTTTGTTTTTCCGTGGTAGGGACTACCCGGAGCTATGATTTTCGCCTGGCGGATTAATACATTCATAATACTACTTAAGCAATCTGATAATGACCATTTCGGCCAACAACCCTGCGAGGGCTAAAAGTATAAATAATTTCCAGAATTTTTTTCCCTCGTTACTCACAATTACCGACTCAGGCACTTTCTGGTCGGCTGCCTCGCTAATGGTAAAGCGGCTAAAATGTTTGTCTGCAATAACAGCGCGTGCTTGTTCGGGTGAATAGGAATCCATAACCGATTCTACACGGGAATAATTAAGCGCTATGGGAAGAACCACCTTTTCACCTTGTATCAATTCATAGAATCCAGGCAGAGTAAGTTGTCCCCTACAATTCAACTCTACACCAGATCCTTTTGTTCTTAACTCGGGAATAATTTCAAGGTCCTTTTTAAGAGAGCGCACCACGGGTGGTTTTTCAGTCCTGGTCCAGTTTTGGATAAATACTGGTGTCGCTTCACCCGCCGTTTGGTAGAGGGGGCGAATATCTACACCACTGAAAGCCATTTTATAAAAGACGGGCACAAAAAGCGCATGCCTTGCAAAGTTCGACTCCTGCTCTGCAAATCCCGTTGAAAACAAATAGAGCGGTGCTTTTTGTGTTTGAGACAATAGCAGCGGGTCGCCGTTTGCCAGGCGCATCAAAACCTCCATCCCTTTGGTTGATGGTATTTTAAAGTGTTTATTGATTTGTGGAAGATTGGTACGTTTTTCAAGTTTTTCAAAAACGCCTTCGAAGAAGGGGCTTTTGCTTTCTACCTCGTCACATTTTAGACGTAGCGTATCCAGTTGTTGCAGGATTGGCAATTGCAATCGTTCTAAAAGTGCTTGATTGGCTATGGAGCTGGAGAGCGAGGGAATCACCACCACAGCCACACCTGCATTGCGAATCTGTTGGAGTTCATCCAGCAAACCACTACCCGCTTCTTTCAACTGATTGAGAATTATCAGGCGAGATTTCCGCAGTTGTGCATAATCAATCCCTCTATCCGTAAAGAAAACTGGCTGGAAGAGGCTGTCGCGACTGAACAATGTTCGAAATTCCGATTCCTTTCCCGCTTCACTGATGACTGTAATGGGAATTCTAATTCCTGGCTGAAAGGCAAAGAAAAACTTATCGTCGTGGTTCACAGGAAAATCTTCAATCGACACTTCACCAAAAACATTCGCATCCTCTTGGCATTCAAAAGAGAACAAAAGTTCAGCGGATTGTTTTGCGGCAATCGAATAGGAGTTGACAGCTGTTTGACGGTTATTTAGAACCAGTCGTGCCCCACCCGACTCTACTGGCTGTTGACCTTCATTTTTTAATCGGACATGCAGCGATTGAATAAAGCCTTTTTGTTGAATGGGTGATGAAAACCAGCAACTGTCGACATACACATTCACCGACTGCTCTGCAGTGAGCGGCAATACAGTATAATGAATGGAAGTATCGGGTTGTATCATCTGCAGGAGGAAGGTGTTCTTTTGTAGATCGGACAGTAACCAAGCCTCCCTGTTTCCAGCCGGAACACCCCTGAGGAACTCTTGCAGGCGACTAAGGACTTGTGGAAGGGTCTTTGGAGCGGGATGAATTTTAATTTGATCAATTTCTGCCAAGACATCTTCCTTAGAAAAGAGGCGTTGGTGTTTGCCTTCGAAGGCATTAGTAATAAGGTAAAACTTACTGCTATTTGCAGTACGTTTAACAAGGTCTTTAGCACGTTCACGCGCCAAATCAAACAAAGGTCCATTGCCATTGACCCGTTGCATGCTAAACGAATTATCTAGGTAAATGGCGGTAACCGCATGCGGCCCGTTAACGCTGGTACCAGGTATTACGGGTTGTGCAAACGCCAGAACCAAGCAAGCAAGGGCAAACAGACGAGTAAGAAGGATTAACCACTCTTTTAATCGGCTTTTTGTTTTCTGTTCGATTTCGAGTTCACGAAGGAATTTCACGTTAGTGAAATACACCTTTTTATACCGCCTGAAATTAAAGAGGTGGATAATGATTGGAATGGCCAATGCAAGCAGCGCCCAGAGAAAAGCAGGATATACAAAGGTCATTATGTAAAATTACAAAATCGGTTGGTGTAGAAATAAAAATTTTTCAGCATTTAGGCTGTGTTAGCCTTGCTTTTTACTAACTTTACTTAGTGCAATTACCTATGAATACTGTACTCGCTTCTGTTGGGAAGAACATTTTGTTGCTAGCCTTATTATTGGTTACTGTTGTCAATGTTTTTATGGGGGCGATGGCCTTTAAAACATTAATAGCCGTGCAAATCGCAACTGGTTTTGTTTATGTGTTTTTAAGTTGTTATGAATACCTGAATGCCAGCTATAAGGCCGCGTTACCATTGAAACGTTTTCCTTATTTTTCCTACAGTACCCTTTTATTCAAAACACTGAAGACAGCTATTTTTCTTGCTGTAGCGGTAGTATTGTATTTTGCGGAGGACCGTTTCCGGATGTTGTATCCGATTTGTTTAGTGATTGCCATGACGGAAGGTATCATTACCTGGTTACGTTACCGCAATTCCATGTTCTTTGTCAACATTTACGCAAATTACCTACTGTTAGTTGATGATAGGATTCAAAAAGTCTTTGCCTCTGAAATTCTTTTAGTGGAATTTCGGCACGACATCTTCTATTTAGTGAAAAAGGACCACAAAACTGTTACGCTCAAGTTGGAGCATCTTTCTGAAAAAGATTTATTCACCCGTAATCTTTATGAGTGGGTAAAACGCAATCAAGTGACTTTGAGTGAGGAATCCGCGAAAAAAATCATCGACCGTATGGTCTGACTTTTTAAGGAACAAGAATTCCGATAAAAGTTTTAAGAAACAAAAAACCCTTTAATTATCTGATAATTAAAGGGTTTTAGTAGCGGAGACGGGAGTTGAACCCGTGACCTCAGGGTTATGAATCCTGCGCTCTAACCATCTGAGCTACCCCGCCGGATTTTAGGGTGCAAAAGACTTGTTTTTTGAAATCAATTGCAAATTGTTGCGAATAATTTTATTTTCGCGGCCCTTTTTCAAAGAGCGGTCAGGAGTATGGGAAAATATAAGTTT
>CANGWA010000088.1 GCA_947457335.1 Sphingobacteriaceae bacterium | reverse complement strand
AGATTAATGAACACCACCTTTTTGTGCACTACCGTTGTGCTCTCATTGTTGATTTACTCTTTTCGATTCCGATTTAGTGCTACAGCCGGATTGCTTGTTTTAATCCTGTATGTCATTGTTCAATCTGCCGATCTTTTTTCGTTCGGGGAATTTGATGGATTTTATATTACGGCAAAATTAATGATTGGCTCATGGTTAGTTGGTTGGTGTTGGTTATTTGGGTATGGTCTTCGCAGGAGCCTTGTTACCCTCACAGTGCAGTTAGCCATTCTGATCGCTATACACATTTACGTCATTGCACAATTGCCTTTTGAAAATGCTACTTCATTAATCCTCTCAGCCGTCCCATTCATTGTAACGGCTTTCTGGTTAATTTTTGCGACAGCTTACATTAACAAACTGGACCAGGGTAATGAGAATGGGAAACAGTTTTTGGTTCGCAGCGTATTGTTTCTGCTGATGGTGGTGTCACTTGTAGGTGCAGTACTTTATTGGTTTAGTGGCGATATTAAGGGTGTTGAAAAAGAGTGGGCTCAAGGAAAAGCAACGGGTAAAGGAAGTGCAAACAATGGTAAGAAAGACAGCGAATCAATGACCAAGCAGAATCGCGAAGGTGGAGTAGATAACAAGGACCAAACGAAATTGACAGGCGCTCTTCAGCGCGATAAGCAGTTGGTATTCGTAGCAAAACTCGATAATTTCTTTGATAACGGTATTCCGAATCCACTTTATTTTACATCACATTACTACACGTTGTTTGATGAACAAACACAGACCTTTGAGCCCGATCCTAACATGCCTTCGAATGATCTTTTCAAGCCCGATCCTTCTCAAGTACCTTTGTACAGTGCGGTGAGTGATAATTCGGTAAAAGAAAAATCAGGTGGTATACTCCATCGCAAAGTTGTCTCTGCTGAAATATACAAGGTAGCAATGGCCGCCAATTCATTTGTAGCACCTTCTACTGCATTTTTTTGTCAGCCTGTATCTGTTCCACAAAACACATCTTTTAAAAGCGCTTACAAAGCTAAAATGTGGGTGAGTGAGCTAAACAGCGCCTACTTCATCTATAATCCCGCTAACAATCCTGAACTGGAGTCGTTTCAAGAAGAACGGTTTGAAATGCTTAGAACCATTGATAAAATTGAGATGCGTTCGGAAAAGGATTTGGCGTATTATACCAAAATGCCCGAAGATGGCGAGTACGACGTTATTGATCGATTAGCCGATTCAATTAGTCAAGGAATTGACAAACCAATTGATAAAATAATTGCTATTCGAAATTTTTTTACTTCTAAAGATAAGTATGGTCAACCATTGTTTAAGTACTCTGATAATCCTGGTGTGCCGGGACTTCCTTCTGCCTCAAAATTAAAGTACTTTTTATTCGAAAACCGTAAAGGGTATTGCGCCTATTTTGCTGGGGCTACACTGTTCATGTTGCGAAGTTTGGGTATTCCTTCACGTATTGCAGTTGGCTATCTGGCGGTTGATCGAAGTAATAAAAATCCAGGTTGGTACTGGTTTTATCAAGATCAGGCACATGCGTGGGTACAGGTATATTTTCCAGATTTCGGTTGGTTGGATTTCGACACCACTGTTCCCGATCAAAATACTCAACAAGCCGAACAGCCCGACGGAACACCACCAGAGGAGATACCGCAAATTTATCTCTTAGCTCATGGTCGTTTAATGGCGGTTGATACGGTGCATAAGACGATTAGATTCAGAACCAATCTATTAGTGTATCAAGAAAAAGAGTACAAACAGAAAGACAGTGTCAACTTAGACTTAAACCTATCACAAGCCAGAATTCTAGTCGACACGGGCAACCTAGCCTTTAATAAATTAAAACCCGGAATGTCGGGAACGGCAATATCTCGGGATATTTCATTGAAAGATAAAAAGCCGTTTAAGGATGATTTTTCTGGTGTTTTAGAGGTTTTAAAACAACCTGTACCAATAGATGAGCTCAAATTGATTTTTGAGCAAATGAAAGATAAAAGGGAGAACAAAGCTAAACAACAACACAACTCTTTTAATTGGTGGCGCATTCTGAAGTACAGTGCTACCGGCGTTTTTGTTATACTTTTTATCCTTTTATTGCTACCGTTCACGTGCTTCCTCCTACTTAAACAAAGCGCTTCTAAAAATAGTGTCACTGCTGTTTATAAACTTTACTTGTTTAGATTACACATGTTAAACATACGGCCGGAAAAAGAAAGTATTCTTCAGTTTGCATCCCGTGTTGATAATCGTTTCAATACGCGGTATCGCTCTATCAGTGAAGAGTATGCCAACGTGCTTTTTAATCCACATGAACAACTTTCGAAAGTAAAAACGCATTATGCGTATAAAGAATTCAATGCTTCTCTTGTTAAGTACATTCCACTAAAACAACGATTGCGCTCTTGGATGGATTTTATAAGAATGATTGCTTTTTTTAAACCTTTAAAGAAATAAAATGGAAGATACAACTCTTGCGTTCGAACAGATTAACCTTCTAACCGCCAATATTGAAAGTGTTATTAAGGGTAAATCGCATCAAATTAAATTGGTGCTCACGGCATTGTTGTCGGGGGGACATGTGTTAATGGAGGATAATCCCGGTACTGGAAAGACCGTTTTAGCTAGAGCATTGGCAGGCAGTATCAGCGGTTCGGGTGAGTCCGATGCCGTCTTCAAACGCATACAGTTTACGCCTGATTTATTGCCGATGGACTTAACGGGTTCCTATATTTTTGATGACCGTACCAAGGAATTTGTATTTAGAAAAGGGCCTCTCTTTTGCAATGTCCTTTTGGCGGATGAAATCAATCGGGCCTCACCAAAAGTACAGTCGGCTTTACTGGAGTGTATGGCTGAAAACCAAATCACCATGGGTGAACGAACATTTAAATTAGAACGTTTGTTTTTTACTATTGCTACGCAAAATCCAATTGAAACGGAAGGCACATATCCTCTTCCCGCAGCACAACTCGATCGTTTTGCCATTAAACTATACTTCGGGTACACCGATGCCGATACGGAGTTGATGATTTATAAAGATTATCTCGGTATAAATGCAGCCCTTCAATCGGTTAAACAGGTCGTATCGCTTGAGACGGTAATTGCTTTAAAAGTTGCCGCTGAACAAGTGGCCATTCATAATGAGTTGCTAATTGCCGTACGCAATATTGTGCATGGTACAAGAAATCATCCCGATCTTTCATTAGGCGCTTCCACTCGAAGCGGTATTGCTTTTATCAAATGTTTGAAGGCACATGCACTACTAAGTAACCGTTTGTTTGTGAATGATGACGATTTGGCCCAATTAACGGCACCAGTACTCGATCATAGAATTGTGGCACGGACTAGTGAATTGAGAAAAAATGCCCTGAATGGACTGTTGGCGAAGGAACTTGATCGCCTGCGGCGTTTACAATTGGGATGAAGTACCAAGCGTACATAATTATTTGGTTGTTGCCTTTTTTGGCCTGCGCTAATCCAGGCGATAGAGATGCAGTGCGTTACGAAATTGATGCGAAACGAATAGATATCAATTATAACGATAGGGAAGCATTGCCCAGAAGCCGCGAATTTATTCGCTTGGATAGCACTTATTATGCCGGATACATGGTTGAAGGCCTTTACCGGTTCAATCGAAGTGCCGATTATTATGGGTATAGACAAGCAGTCATGCCTCTTTATAAGGCTCTTAACTTATTTGATAGAGATTATGGAGCTAACATGCAGGACTTGTTCACCAACATGGATTTTTATCAAAACAATGTCCGGCGCCTGAACGATCTTTTTGAAATTGCTGACGCTTTAAAATCGTGTTACAATGTTTTGGAATGCCCCGACTCATCGATGAAAGTACTTGAAATTTTAGAGGGATATCGATTTCAAAAAGATTTCTTCAATATCAGCAGTGAGAAGGCCTGGATGGTACACCGAAATCGGTTTTTCAAAAAGGCGAAGTACAGTTTTTTAGGTAATTCTATTCAGGAAAACGAATCCCTAGCGTTTTATTGGTGCTATAAACGACTTGGTGAAATCGAAGAGACGCGCCCTGCTAATGATTATTGGTTTGGACCAGACCAGTCTATTCCCGATAGGATGCATGTTTTTCACCAATTGGCACTTCTACACAATTACAATAGAAATTATGATAGTAGTGAATATTACTATAGAGCAATGGCGGCCGAAGGTTTTGTGTCTTGGGGAAACTATGCCCACTTGAGGGAGGAAGTTGGTGATTTTAATTCTGCTCTCGATTTTTTTAATAAGGCTCGAGATAATGAATTCGGATTGAATGAATCATACTATTATATTCCTTCCTTGTTGATTTTTAAAGGTTTGCCTAAGCAGGCGATTGCGTTTTGTTCAAGAAAGGTCAACATGTCTAATTCGCTTCCAGGTTATGGTTGGTATACCATTGCTTTAGGGCGTTCCTATCTCTACGATGGACAATTGGATAGCGCTCAATTTTATTTGGAAAAGGCAGACCGTTTTCATGAATTACATATCAATACCACCTTAACAGGCGCACAGTACCGGTTCACTATTCAATTGTTAAATCTACAATTGATAAAGAGAAGAAGCGCCTTGGTTAAGTTTTTAAATACGGGATGGTGGTACACACCAAACGACTGGTTGGTGCTATTCAAAAACTGGGTGGGTAAACTGGTGTTGGAATATAGGTTAGTGAACGAAGTTTCTGAAATGGAAGAGCGCCAAAGGTTATTGTATGATTTATTTTGTGGCGAAAGTACAGTGACATTTGATGAATTAAGATATTTGTTCGAAGATTTCAGTAGTAATTATTTTAGAAAATTATTTACAAGTTATGCTGATAATGATCAACGGTTTCGTCTACAGCCGTATTTCATGTACTTCAAAGCACTTATGGAAAGGGCTGCAGGTGATGAAACCGCCTCGGTAGAGACAGCGAGTCAGGCGCTCACGCTCTTAAGAAATGATCCTACAGGTAACCGCACAATGGATGAAAAATTAATAACGGCCCGGTTACTGGAATTGCAGGGTGACGAGGAGGGGTTAAGACAATTAACGGTAGTGTATCCACAACTCATTCCATTCTCCAAGTTCCGTCCAAAACTTGATGTGCACATTAATGGTACTGATGCACAAAGGGAAATCCTGCTTGGATTTTTTGATTCGGCGGGTTTAATTGGAGAAGCGCAAAGTGATTTTAAAGTTGCTATAGATATTGAAAAGACAGATAAATTATATCATGTTCAGATGTCGTCAAGTAACATGGGGCAAGATGGTGTGCAACAATTTTTTATTAAAGACCTACAAAAAGCCCGTAGCGAAATTTTGCTTCGGGTGTTTGGAAAGGGAGGCGCAGTTGTTGTAGAAACGGCGGGTGGTTAAACATAATTATTGCGCATTCCATCCACCATCAACAGGAATGGAGGTGCCGGTCAAGGTGGAGGCATTCTCATCCGCTAACATTAGCGCCACGGCGCCTAAGGTTTCTACAGGTACAAATGATTTCACAGCCTGTTTTTGTAGCATTACTTTTGAGACTACTTCTGATTCACTTAATTGATGGGCCTTCGCTTGGTCAGCAATTTGCTTTTCAACAAGTGGCGTTTTAACATAACCGGGACAGATTGCATTGACGGTGATGTTGAATGGAGCTCCTTCTAAGGCAAGTGTTTTGGTTAAGCCAATGATCCCATGTTTACTGGCTATGTATGCACTTTTAAATTCTGAAGCAACAAGACCATGCGCTGAAGCAATGTTGATGATTCGTCCGAATTTTTTAGCCTTCATGTTGTTCCATACAAGCTTTGAAAGGATAAAAGCTGAAGTTAGATTCACACCTAGAATGAGATTCCATTTTTCAATTGGAAAGTCTTCGATGGGACTCACGAATTGCACTCCCGCATTGTTGATAAGGATGTCAATGCTTCCAAACCGTTGAGTGACAGATGAAACCATTTCGGCCAGCTCGTTTTCAGATAGCATGTTGGCGCTACTGAACATGACGTTAATACCAAATTCTAATCCAATTGCATCTGCAATTTCTTGACCATTCGCCTCTAGTCCATTAAAGACGATGTTGTATTTTTTAGTGGCTGCAAAACTTTTAGCTATGCCCAAACCAATACCACTTGTTGACCCTGTAATTAGAACCGTTTTCATTCAGCAAAGATAACGAATGCATGTATATGGCATCCTTTTGTCATATTTGAAACCTGTAGATAGGGTCAATGTCTTCAGTACCATCATGGATTACCGATAAATCGGTAATCAAGCCACTGTTAATTCCATATACCCAACCATGCAAGTGCACTGGTCTTTTTTTCCATTCATTTTGTACAATGGCAGATTTAGCAAGGTTTTTGACCTGTTCAATGACGTTTAATTCTGTAAGCCTATCCGCACGTTTGTCTTCATCTTTAATGGCATTGAGTTCTGTTTGGTTTTTTTGATATACATCTTTGATGTTGCGCAACCAATTATCCACATGTCCATACATCACATTACTCATTGCAGCCCTTACACCACCACAACCATAGTGGCCACAAACAATAACATGGCTTACGCCTAAATAAACAAGGGCGTATTCCAATACACTCATTAGGTTGACATCGGTGTGAACTACGAGGTTGGCTATATTGCGGTGGACAAATATTTCCCCACTTTCAGTACTAGTAACCTCATTGGCTGGCACACGGCTATCACTACAACCAATCCAGAGGTAATCGGGGCGTTGACCCAGTGATAGTTTCTTAAAATATTCAGGGTCATTGATTTTTTTGTTCATTGAGAAGTGTTTGTTTCCATCGAGCAGGCGACGGTACATGGCTTCCATGTCTTTTTTTGGTTCCATTAAAACTTGAATTTTACAAGGTGGATATGTATGTTTCGTTGAAGTGAATTTTGATTAAAATCCAAAAGTACTTCTTTCACATCTTTATCGGTGCTTTTATTGATGCTGCCATCGATGATAATGGTGCTGTTATCCTCAATTTTACTGAGGTACTGCGTAATAAAACCTTTACTGAAAAAGGTGGCATGTTGGGGTAATTTAATGAGGTAAGTTTTACGCCCTTCAATTTCATCCTCAACAGTTTCAAACGTGTTTTTCAGATTGAAACGGATGATAAAAATAACCGAGGCAATCAATCCGGCTCCCACTCCTTTTAACATGTCTGTTCGTAACATCACAATTATTGTTATGATAAATGGAATAAACTGATCCCAACCTGCACGGTACTGTTCCTTGAACAGTTGGTATTTTGCTAATTTGTAACCCGTGTAGGTTAAAATTACAGCAAGAGAGGCATTCGGTATTAATCCAAGGAAACCAGGTATAAATAAAATAGATAATAATAATAGAATGGAGTGTACTACAATGGCCAATTTTGTTTTTGCCCCAGCATGTATATTGGCTGAACTACGAACTATTACGGAGGTTACAGGTAGGCCCCCTGCCAAACCACACAAGATATTTCCAGCGCCTTGCGCCAGGAGTTCCCGATTCGCGTTAGTGGGGCGTCGGTCTGGATCGAGTTTTTCAATCGCCTCCAGCGATAGAAGGGTTTCCAAACTCGCCACCATAGCAATCGTACCTGAAATGAGCCATACCTGGGAATTGTTCCAAAGGGAGAAATTGGGTTTTATCATGGTGGTTACTAATTCTTCAAAAGAACCTATTACTGGTAGGTTGACAAGATGTTCTTTGCTGATGGCAAAAAACGTACTCGACTGGAACGAGATGTTTAGTAAAATTCCCATTACTACTACTAATACCGGCGCAGGAATTAAACCAAACCATCTGTCATTTTTATAAAAATTCTGTTCCGACAAGACTAGAATGAGTAACGAAACCGCCGCTACACACATAGCGCCCGGCGAGATGTAATTCATCATGTTGGTTAATTCGGTAATAGAATTTTGTCCATCCGATTGCGTGAAGTATAAGTCACCCTCAGGATCTGCATCATAACCGACCATGTGCGGTACCTGCTTTATGATGAGAATAATACCAATCCCTGATAACATGCCTTTAATCACGGCATTAGGAACGTAAGTGCTAATGTTACCTAATTTTAGTAAACCCATCGCCAGTTGAAAAAGTCCAGCGAGGAATACACAAAACATAAATGTTTCAACAGAACCTAGCTGTGTGATAGAGGAAATAACAATTGCCGTTAATCCCGCAGCAGGTCCAGAAACACTGTAAACCGAGTTGCTAATGGTAGTTACGATTAACCCTCCAATAATTCCAGAAATAATTCCAGAAAGGAGTGGTATGCCGCAGGCGAGAGAAATTCCCAGACAAAGGGGGAGTGCTACCAGAAACACTACCACACCTGCTTTTAAGTCAGATTGCGTTTTTTGTAATTGCATAAAGAATGTTTAAAGGATTCAAGAACAGCGTTCAGATACTTTAAACATTGAGTTTAGGCGGTGTTAAGATTTGATTGACATAAAGGCAATCATAGAGTAGGTTAGACTGGTCAAATGCATGATTTGGCAAATGATGAATGGGCAGGACAAGTGAGGTCAATTCCGATAAAATGCTTTCTTCCTCCAAATAATCTTCTTCTGTTTCTGTCGATTCCTCATTCGTGTCTTCTTCGTCTGTATCTGACTTGGCAGAGGACTCACTTAAGGTTTTTTTAATGAAAAACATAGATTCCCCTCGAATGCATTTCACCACAGGCAGGGCTAATGACAGAGATAATCCATTGATTATCAATGAAATAAGGAGTAGTGGGAGATGTTTTTGGAGTGACACTTTTCCCACAAATATAAACTAAAGTTAGAACAATGTAGTTCTAAGCCGATTTGTTCTGCTTTGCAATACGTGCAGAGGTGGGATCATCCGAAACAGCTTGATGCACTTCCAGTCCGATAATTTTGGCATTGCCTCCAGAGCGCGCATAATCCTCTGTTAAATTGTAGGTCATTACCAAGGCAGTATGATCTGCTATTTTACATTCTGAAAAATCGATAATGACCTCTTTACCATGTTCAATAGCTTGAAAGCTTTTCTTAAAGGCAAGTATGTTAGAAAACAAAAGACAATCATTCACCTTAATGGTCACTTGATTATCGTGATGCGCCGTCTCCAATTTTGCTTTGAATAGTTCACTGAGCTTCGCACCTCGGATAAAATTTATAATCAGTTCAAGAACAATTCCGGTTCCTACGCCAATGAGTAAGTCCGTTGCAATGGTAACCATTACTGTGGTTGCAAAGACGACTAATTGTTCTTTTCCTATATGCCATGCATGTACGAAATGTTTAGGATGCGCTAAACGGAACCCTACAAAAACAAGCATGGCTGCTAATGCAACATTTGGAATCATCTCTATCACGGGCACGGCAAATAGTATGGCTATTAACAGAAAAATTCCATGAAAGAAATTCGACCAACGGGTCCGTGCACCATACCCTACATTAGCAGAAGACCTGGCAACTTCGCTAATCATGGGTAGCCCTCCTAAAAAGCCAGAAAGCACATTACCAATACCTACACCAATTAAATCTTTGTTATAGTCGGTTTTTCGCTTCCATGGATCCATACCATCTACCGCTTTGGCCGTGAGCAAGGATTCTAAGCTGCCAATAAGTGAAAATAAAATCACGT
>CANGWA010000087.1 GCA_947457335.1 Sphingobacteriaceae bacterium | reverse complement strand
TGGATTAGGGAAGCAGGAGCAAGAGGTGATGCTGCCGCAAGTGGAAGCAAGTCGACCATGCCGCCAAACCATCACCTACCAAGCAGGTAAATTAAAAATCGAAAGTGAAATCGAACAACCCTCCGAAGAAGATTATCAAAAGTACCTTAAGCTAATTGAACAAAAAGCGAAATTAGAAGTCAACGACACCAAGCCTTCGCCACCTATTGCCAGCAAAACAACTCAGCCGAAAAAGGAGAATGTAAAGCCGCAAATCATAGATCAAGATCCCCCGGTAAATCCAAACGCTGTAGCGCAAAACACGACAAGTCTCCCGACCAATAACCCAACCCCTTCCCCATCTCCTGCGGGTGAACGCCAACAGGCGGAAACGGCTCGGAAAGAAGCGGGACATTTGCGTCAGGAAGCTGGGCAGTTGAGAAATGACGCCAAGGATGCATACGCCACCATTGCGGAGCAACAGAAAATAATTGATGCTGCTAAAAAGGACCTTGCCGTTGCAGAACAAGCCAACGATAAAGAGAAAGCTGAAAAGATTCAAAACGAAATAACGCGCCAACAAGAAGTTCTGAATTCGTTGAACTCCTTTGCGCGATCACTTGAAGAAGATGCCGCTCAAAAGAACAGTATTGCCAGTCTAAACGAGGACATGGCTGTAGAAATTGAACGTGGCATGGGCAACAAGGACAAAACCTTAACCAACCAACGTGTTGAAATCATCAAACAAAAGATTGCGGACCAGTCAGGCAAGTCAAAATCCAGCGATGCCATTGTCCAAAAAATCAAGGCGGATTTAGAAATTAAGGAAAAGGAACTCGAATCGGCTGAGTTGGATGTTAAGGCAGCAAGAGCGCATGAATCTGAAGTTTCTTCTGCTATTCGCAACAAGGAAACCGAATTAGCCAATACACGCAAGAAAAAAGAAAAAGCCCGCATTGAACAAGAATTGGAAGAGGACCGTGCTGAGTTAGGTCGCGCGCAAAAAGAAGTCGCAGCAGCAGAAGAAAAACGCTCAACCATTCAAAAAGATACCGATCTTCTGCGTCAACAGACAGAAACGGCTAATAAAATTGTCACACAAGAAATCACCACACCTCAACCTGTACCTGACCCTGTGACCAATCCTGCAGCTCCTGAGGCGCCAATCGCCGCTGCTCCAAGCAATTTAAAGGATGTTAATGCCCGGTACAAATCCAACATTGCTAGTGACCCTTCCAACCCTATCACCATTGAGGAAAACAACAAAAAACTCAACGAGTGGAATCAAGCCTTGGATGCATTAACCGTAAACCTACAAGAGGAACAGAAATCAGCCAATCCAGCTCGAAAAACCCAAATTGGTGATGAATTAAAAGGGATCGATTCCCAAAAGAAGAAAAATACAATTGCCATAGACAACAACAACAAGTCAATGAGCGCTCTTGCTTCTAAAAAGGAGTCCGCGCTAGAGCCGCAATACACGCCTGTAACAGCCAGCACCCCCGTCGAAGCAGTAACGAAATTAGATGCACTTGGTAAATCACTCGAACGCACAGAAACAGAAAATTTTGATTACAATGGATACCAAGACCCAAAAGCACAACAGCTGAAATTAGAGGCAGATGCACGTATCAACGATGCTATGGCCCGTCAGAAAAAATTGCGTGAAGAAATCACGGTCACTAAAAACAATCTACCACAAGGTGGAGGAACAGCAGCAGAGGCCGATATCATTCTCAAAGAAGAAGAGGAATTGCATGCACAAGCAGAATCCAAGCGCACGGCAGCAAAACAAAAACAGGGACCAGAACGGGACCGTCTTTATGAAGAGGCGGGCCAATTGGACAAGGTGGCCTTAGACAAACACCTGCAAGCGATTGGTATTATGAGAAATGATAATGCTCGAAATTATCAGAACAATGCTGAAAACATTGAACGCTTGAAGTCGACTGGCAAATCGTCACCACAAGAAATGGCTGAAGCGACTGTTTTGTTAGAACAGTCAAGAACCTCCTTCCAGCAGGCAGCAGACATCAGGAAGGAAGCGGATGCCATGTCAGACAAAGGGGCACAAGCAGGAGCACAAGCCAATGCAGAAGAAAAAGAAAGTGAAGCCATCTTAAAGCAATTGCAAGCCATAGAATTACTCAAAAAAAGCAATCCCGATGTTGTTTTAAAAACCCTAGCTGCTCCTGCCTCTGGTAACGCCGAAAACTTACAACAAGATATAGGCAAAGTGAATCAGGGACTCGATGAGGTGAACACCATTAAGTTTGAATCGTATTCAAAATTATACGGTGCTAACGATGCAGAAGTGACCCAACTCCAATCCGCAATTGGTGCTAAACCTAAATTGATTGGTTCTAATCCCGCTTTGAAAACGGAATACCTGTCTGCCAACAAAAAGCTAAATGAAGCCACCGAATTGCGCAAGCAAGCTGAAACAGCAACCACCCCTGGTGAAAAATTAAAGCTCATGACAGCGGCTGTTAAAAAGCAAAATGACGCTGTAAAACAGCTCAATAAAGTGGCAGGAAATAGCACGGGTGATTCACCAGTGCTTGCCAATAGCGAAACACAAGCAACAAACAATCCACAAACCGTTGTGAATGTTGCTCCTGATGCCATTCCTGTTACAGCACCCGCTGCCGACATTAATGAAACAACACGCTCACTCGATGGTGGCGACACTACTGCCAATGGATTGCTCACCTTCTTTAGGAACGATCCTCCAGAAGTATCCAACCCAACTGCTGCTAAAAAAATTCAATCTTCTTTAGAGAAGATCAATGCTCTAGAGAAAGAATTGCAAGGAGCGTCCCCTGCACTAGCGTTTGGTGACAAGTCCACCAGTGAGCTTAGAAAAATGACCGAGGGACTCAATACCGCTTCTGAAGAAGCGTGGAATCAATCGGTTAAACTCAAACAAGAGGCTGAAACACAAAAAGGAACTGAAAAGGAAGCTACCCTACAAGAAGTCAGCCGACTACAAGAATTGTCGCTTAAGAAACGATTGGATGCTGCTCAAACCATTGGTGAATCGAACAAACGGGAGATGAACACCAATGATTTGGCTATTTCAGAACTACTCGAACGGCTGCGAAAAGACAATGGTGCAGAAGCCACTGCATTAACTGAGCGCTTGCAAGTTATTCAATCTGAAAAAACCAAGGCATCGCAATTGCGCTCAGAAGCTGGGGCGATGAAAAGTTTGGCGGCGAGGAATGGGGCCTATAGTAATGCAGAAGAGAAAGAATCAGAAATCCTCGTTAAACAATCGGAATTGTTAAAGGACTTGCTTTTGAAATACCCTGACTACACTATAAAGGATGCGCCGGTTACAGCCAACACTGCTGACAATTCTGAAAAGTATACTACCATTCGTTCGCAACAAGCAGACGAATTAACCATGTTAGCCAATGCGCTAACGCTGGAGTACGAGACATCGAAGGGACAATTTACAAAGCAGCCAACACCAGCTCAAGCAGCTGCCAGAAAAAATGCGGACGCTTATAATGCAGACAGTAAAAAGTTGATTGTGCAAGCAGCAAAGGAAAAAAATCTTGCTGAGAAAATGCGCATGCTCACTCTGGCCGCTAAGGCAGGAGATGCGGCGTTAAAAGAATTATCGAAGGGGCTCCCTAAATCCCGTACAAACAACCCTGTGGTGAACACGAATGAACCCGCTATTTCAGCAGCAAATAAAACAACGCCTCCACCCTCACCAGCCCGTAATTCTACCGTTGTAAAAATTGAAGGCCTCGAAGTAAAAGGTGGGAATGCCTATACGGATGATAAACCGATTCCGTTGGATGCAAAAATGCCGGATGGTTGGGTGTTCCGTGTTCAAATTGGCGCATTTAAAAGTCCATTACCTAACAATGCCTTCCGTGGCTTGAGTCCTTTAAACGGTGAAACAACGACCACTGGTTATTTCCGCTATACTGCTGGTAATTTCAATAAATACGAACTCGCCAATGCTGTTAAAAACGACCTAAGAGGTCTTGGTTACACCGATGCCTTTGTAGTGGCTTATTTCAATGGGAAACGCCTCAGCATAGCAGAAGCATTAGCGATGCTGAGCAAGGAGGGCAAAACACCTGATCCAAATGCCCCACAAACAGCTGGCATTACTGCTAACGCCAATGTGCCTAAAGCCGAAGCCAATCCTGCCATGCAGGTACCTGCACCAATTAAATTGGAATTGGAAACAACCAATGGCTTGCTCTTTACTATTCAAATTGGCGTATACAACCGTAAAGCAACCATCGCACAAATGCGCAACATCCGCCCAATCTTTACTGAAAAATTGCCGAATGGCGTTTTCCGTTATACCGCGGGTATTTATGCCGATGCTGAACGGGTGCGTGCCGACCGCACAAAAGTGGTTGCTGCTGGCTTCAGCGATGCATTTATTACTGCCTACCTGAATGGTAAACGCATTCCATTCGCCGATGGCAGAACCCGCCAAGCGAATGACCCAAGCATTAAAATGGCTAGTGAAGATCCTGTTGTCATTGGTGGAAATGCTCCTGTTGTTCCTGCAGCCACTTCTGCAAGGCCAAACACTGCTCCGGCACAACAACCAGTCAATGTTCCTGAACAAACGCCAAAAACAGAAACACTAACTGTAACGAGCACTCCTTCAAATCCAGTAGCTAACCCCAATCCAGAAACGACAGCCCCTGCAGAACCGCAAATACCCGCTTCAACCACTACTGGAGGGGCTAATGAATTGGTGGTCAATGGTGATGAGCCAGAGCCAGAGGACATTATGGCCTTCAGCAATTTCATCACTGCTTATCCTGCAGCTACCCCTCAAAATGGTATTCGCACTGGCGATGCTGGCATTGCCTTCCGTGTTGAAATTGGGATGTACAAAAAAGAGATCACAGAAGAGGTCGCTGCTAAATATAGAAAGATTAGAAACTGGCCAATTGAGCACAAATACTTCAGCAAAACATTTATATACACTGTTGGGAATTTCACCTCTGCGGGCGCGGCCAAATCGTTACTTGAACAATGCCAAAGCTATGGTATCACCTCTGCTGTGATTACGGTTTACAAGGATGGCAAAAAACTTTCTGGACCTGAGGCGCAAACCTTGCTCAATCAATAACGTCCCAACAGGGTCAATGTTTTATCAATAGCATCTGTTTGGATGCAATCGGGTTCAAGGGCGAAGGCTTTTCGGTGCTCATCGGATGAAGCTACATTAAACAAGGTGAGCCGCCAACCCAGGTGGAGCACTGAATCACGTTGTTGTGGGGTCAGGTACTGATGGTCCATCACCAATCCATACAAATTCAAAAGGTTTTTGAGCTCGACTGCACGAACCAGCTTATTGCAATAGAGGTACATGCGGTAATCGGGATGATACCGATTCATCCAAACAATAAAATCACTATTGAAAGATTCTAGATAACACCTCTGCTGCAAGTGGTACTTCTCAATTAAGCCCGAGAGAGCTTTTGCAAAGGCATAAACATAGGCTGTATCATCATCGTGCTCTAATTTGCAATCAAAGGTGTAATGGTGCGAAAAGTGGTCTTGGTGACGTAATAAAAGATCCTCTAATTTTTCGATATGGTTTTGCTTATTTAACCATTTATACTGAAGAGGATCCAATTGCGCACTGGTCTTGGTTTTAAATAGCCCCGTCGATTTGGTGGCGTGATCAAGTTCCTGGTCATGAAAGAGGTAAAGGATGCCATCGGCTGACATGCGGACATCCATTTCCGAACCATCGGCGGCTCCCTCAAGGCATTGGTCCAAGGAAGGTCGGCTGTCCATCGGTAAAAGTGACTTATTACCCATTCCACCATGTCCCAATACCAACAACTTACCATCTGAAAGGTTATTGAAGTGAAGAATGGGCGCATCCTTACTACAAGAAAAAACTAGGAGTAAAAGATAAAGATGTGAAATGTACCTCATGGTCACCGCATCACAAAATTAAACATTCAGCAGGATTGACCTCCCTTAAAACGGTGACAAGGTGAGTTGACGAATAAGCGTGTCAGAAGGTTCGGCAAAAACAGTGAAATTGCTATCGGCAAAGAACCCTGTGGTATTGGCAGAGAGTGAGATGACAGACTCTTGATTGGCCGGAAGTGCAATCTGGAAATACTTGAACTGAGAGCTATCCAGTTGAAAGCTTTCAGAGTTAAGCGAATTGCTAACAAACACCGAAACAAATGGAAATACTCCGCGTGACTTTAATCGACAACGCAAGTTATAACGCGGATGAATGGTGATTTCCAATTGGTTTTTCTTTGGTACACCATAATAGCTGCTAGCTACAAAGTAGGTTGAATTGACCGCTCGAAAGGAAAGACTTCCATTTTCAGATTTTCTGTCGACATCTTCAAACACCGCCTCGCCATTGGCGTCAGTGAATACTGAAGCCAATGTATCTGCTCGGTTGACAAATACCTCGGCGAAATTGTTTTTGATGAGCACCACCTTCACACCAGCAACAGTGCCGTTGTAGGTTGCATCCACCACCCGCACTACGACCACTTTGTTACGGTTACAGGAGAAGAGGAGCATGGCAGCAACAACCAAAAAAACTAATAGGATTAACCGCTTCATCACCATAAAAATAAATAAAAAAGCCTCCCGAAGGAGGCCGTTTTAGTTAAATTAATTCCACACTTCGTTTGATGAAGGCAGTTAGTTTCTCCCCTTTCAACAATCCCTGCGAAAGCAAGGCCAAATCGGTTGCTTGGCGCGCTAAACTGGTTTGTTTTTCCTTATCCCCTTCTTTCAAAATTCGTGTGATGAGGGGATGGTTGGCATTGACCACTAGGTTGTACATATCCGGCATGCTGCCATAAAAACTCATTCCCCCTCCACCAAGTTGGTTCATGTCCTTCATGCGGCGCATGAACTCGGGACGTGTAATGAGCATCGGCGCATCCTGTTCACTCAAGTTTTCAAATTTAACCGAGAACTGTTCCTTATCCACCACCTCTTCAATCACGGGCTGGATTTGTTTTTGTTCTTCGTCCGTCAGCTTACTAATGGTATTATCTTCTTTATTGACCAACTTGTCTACAGTATCCGCATCCACCCTTACAAATGAAGCATCCTTTAACTTAGATTCCATGTGGTTGATAAAGTGAGGGTCTAACATGGTTTCCATCAACAGCACATCGTATCCCCTATTTTTAGCGGCATCAATATACGCATGTTGTTCAGCCACATTGGTGGCATACAGATAGACGAGCTTGTTGTTTTTGTCAGTTTGTAGTGGCTTAATGTGTTGCTCGTACTCCTCTAGTGTAAAGTACTTCCCATCAGCGTTTTTCAACAATGCAAATTTAGCAGCACGCTCATAAAACTTCTCATCGCTGATCATGCCATATTGGACAAAAATCTTGATATCATCCCATTTTTTCTCAAACTCTTCGCGGTTGTTTTTGAACATCTCTTCCAATTTATCAGCCACCTTCTTAGTGATGTGGGATGAAATTTTCTTGACATTACCATCTGCTTGCAGGTAACTTCTGCTGACGTTGAGCGGAATATCTGGACTATCGATGACCCCTCTTAACAAGGTCAGAAAATCAGGCACAATGTTTTCGACATTGTCCGTCACAAATACCTGATTGCAATACAGCTGAATACGGTCCTTAGGCATTTCCAGCTTATTGGTCAATTTCGGAAAGTAAAGAATGCCTGTTAAATTGAATGGGTAATCAACATTGAGATGAATATGAAATAGGGGCTCGTCAAACTGCATTGGATAAAGCTCACGGTAAAAAGCTTTGTAGTCTTCATCCTTTAGGTCAGCAGGCTTGCGGGTCCATGCCGGAGTTGGATTATTAATAATATTATCAACTTCTTTTTCTACCTCTTTAACATCCTCTGCATTTTCGCCTTCCTTCACTTCTGGTTTTTCCCATGTTTTGCGGGTACCAAACTTTATTTCAACGGGTAAAAATTTACAGTACTTGGTAAGTAGCCCTTCAATTTTATGATTTTCCAAGTATTCTTCACAATCATCTGCAATGTGCAATATGATGTTAGTTCCACGTTGGGTGCGGTTGCTAATGGTTTCGAGGGTGTATTCCGGACTCCCATCGCACTCCCAACGCACTGCTTGGGCACCTTCTTTAAAGGATAAGCTGTAAATCTCTACCCTTTTAGCAACCATAAAGGCCGAGTAAAATCCCAAACCAAAATGTCCGATAACAACGTTTTTATCGACTTTGTCCTTGTACTTGTTGACGAATTCCTCGGCTCCACTGAATGCAATCTGTGTGATGTATTTCTCAATTTCTTCTGCGGTCATACCAATCCCCTTATCCTTGATGGTAATGGTCTTGGCGGACTTGTCTACCTCTACTTCAATTTTCAGGTCACCCAAATCGCCCTTGGCTTCACCCATGCTAGATAGGGCCTTTAACTTTTGGGTAGCATCCACAGCGTTACTTACCAGTTCGCGTAAGAAAATCTCGTTATCGCTGTAAAGAAACTTTTTTATAATTGGAAAAATGTTCTCAGTTTGTACATTAATCTTTCCGTTTGCCATGATGTTATACGTTTTGCCATGATACTGCAAATGCTGTACCGATGAAGGGCGGAATGGCGCACATCATTATACCCTATTGATTTTCAGGTATATATAAAAAAATAAAGTCCGAAACTAGGTTTCGGACTTTATGACAAATTGTCAATTGTTCTGAATAAACTTCAGATTAACGCACCCCGTGCATCATTTTTAAGATGGGTTTAGCGAGCACGATCATGATTAATCCAAGCACAATTACGAATGCGGCGATAATTTTGAAAATCGCCCCAGCTCCCATCGCTTCTACATATGCAGCTACGAAACCCCCGAGGATATTCGCTAGGAAGGATGAAAGCAACCAAACCCCCATCATTAAAGAGGCGAATTTGGGGTGTGATAATTTGGTTACCACAGAAAGTCCAACGGGAGACAAGCACAATTCACCAATGGTGTGCAACAGATAAGTCAACACCAACCACATAAGGCTTGCTTTGATTGATTCATCTTGCACATCACCACCGCGTTGTGCAACAGCAGCAATCATAAAGAAGAAACCGACGCCGAGAAGAATCATGCCCAATCCCATTTTAACGGGGGTACTGAGTCGTGATCCCAACTTACTGGTCCAAAACATGGCGAACAATGGTGCAAGAGCAACAATAAAGAGTGGATTTACAGATTGGAAGAATGAAGTTGGAATCACATAATTTCCTACCGTACGGTCGATAAATTTATCAGTATACAAACTGAGCGAGGAACCTGCTTGTTCAAAGCCTGCCCAGAAGAAAACAACAAACGCTGTAAGGATGAAAATGACCGTCATGCGCTGTTTGTCCTCAGGCGTCACTGGTTTTTCCTGTGCAGTATCTGTGGTAGAGGTAGTCGATTTTTTGCCTGCAGGCTCTACACCTATTTGACCAAGGTGTTTTGCGGCTAAACCGTTGAACAAGATTTGACCCAGCAACATGCCAATTCCAGCAACAAGGAACCCGTAACGGTAGCCGTATGTAACGATGTCACCATTCTCATTTTTAACAGCAAAGAGGTTGTCTGAAAACAAACCCACTACCAATGGTGCCAAAAAAGCCCCAAGGTTGATTCCCATATAAAAAATGGAAAAAGCGGAATCGCGGCGGGAGTCCCCTTCTTCATACAAACGTCCTACTAATGTGGAAATATTCGGTTTAAAGAATCCGTTACCAATGAGTAAGAGCAAGAGACCGAGATA
>CANGWA010000086.1 GCA_947457335.1 Sphingobacteriaceae bacterium | reverse complement strand
TATTCCCCCATGAATTTTGAATCCTGCAAGGCGCAGGTGTCTTGCAGCTGAGAACATAACTTTATTCACCACTAAATCACCAGCGCTGCGGTCATTAATAAATAATAATCCCCCGCTATAATTATTTCCTTTAGGATAGAAGTTGAAATCAGCACCCGTTGAATACGTTTCGTAAGCATGTCCCAGTTCTTTCCATTGGCTTCTATAGTTTAGAAACCCCCTATAATCCGCTTTAAAATTACCCGTATGAGCAGGGTTCAAACTCAATGGTGAAAAATAATATTGACTGAAGTGAACGTCCTGAGCGGACATTAACATGGCGCAATAAAACAAAATAAATATGATGACTTTCTTCAACGAATTAGCTTGAATGTGCCTGATTTTTCGATGGTTTCGTTAGTGTATGTTTCAATAGAAGCTTGATAAACATAGGTATCCATATTTTGAGGGGTGCCTTGGAATTTGCCATCCCATCCCTTCGTAATATCATCCGTTTCGTACAAAAGATGTCCCCATCGGTTATACACTCTGAAATAGATCAATTTCTTAATACCCCATCCATCTGGTACAATGGCATCATTAATGCCATCACCATTTGGCGTAAACGCTCCAGGTAATTCGAGGGTTGTAAGCGGGAGCACTTTTACGTTATAAATATTTTCAGTCACAAAGCAATTTAAAGGTTGATCTTCAATTAATACTGTGTAGGAAATATCTGCAGTAACTGTAGAAACGGGGTTTGGGCAGTTGAGGCAATCTAATCCATGTGTAACAGGGGACCAAGTATAGGTGAAATTAGACCCAGCCCAAGCATTTATGTTCACAGGTTTGCCAATTATTATTGTTGTATCCCATTTAACTGCTTTGGCTGGTTGTTGAACATAAATGCTATCGGCACTTGTAGGACTAATGCAGCCATTGTTATCAGAAACAATAAGGGAGTAACGCGTGGAGACCGTTGCACTATCCTTAAGCTTGAAAGGCACATTGAGAAGCGTCCCTTTTGGTTGAAGGGTACCAGAAACTGGTCCGGAGAGACCAGGAGTACCCGTTCCAACGATAAAGAACGGTGCATCAGGGCAAGCAGTATCTGCAACTATTATACCGGCTTGAGGAAGAGGAAATACCGTAATGGATTTTGCCGCTGTTTTTATGCACCCATTTTCCGTATCCAGAACTGTCAATGAAACATTTTGTTGACCTGCCTGTGTGAACGTATAAACAGTGTTCGATCCCGAATTAGCACCAGTAGCGGAATTGAAGTTCCATGAATAATTCAGTTGCAATCCAAGTGGATTCGGAGTAGTACTTATAAACTTATCGCTGACTCCCAGGCAATGTGTGTAAATATCATTCTCTCTTATGAAGGAAGGATCTATGTCAATCAGTTGGATTTTGATTTGTGACACGTCATTACAGGCCATTCCGGAAGAGTAATACAATAAATACATTGTAACACTACCATTAACAGCAGAAGCCGGCACGGAGGTATAGGTATATGGAAATTTTGGATACATGTTTGCCAATAGCGAACCAGCCACTATCAAGGGTTGTTGCGAATTATCCATAAAGAACCACTTCCATCCCATGACGTATAAACTATCCTTAATAGACACTTTCAAAGTATCACCAACGCACAATTTACTCTTATTAGCAATAGCCTTTGCAGAGGGGGGTTCCACTACCGTTACTGTAGCATTAGCAGTACTTTCGCAGAAGCCATCCACGCTGACCTTTAACGTTATTGGGTACACCCCTGTTTTTGGAAAAATATTTGTCAGCGTATCATTCCCTGGAGGTGGTGTTGAAACTGCCCCTACTGTCCACAAGTGCCAATTAGGTTGAGTTAAATTGACCGAGGGTGTTGAGAAGATAGTTGGTGAGCCAGGTGCACAGAAAGAATTGACGTTGTCTTTAAAGACAATTTTGGCTGTAGGCTGTCCAATTGCACGAATTGTTAACTCTTGGGTTGAGGAGCAGCCAGCAATATCAGTAATCGTTAATTTTGGTTTGTAGGTCCCTGGAGTGACGTAGGTGTGGTTCTTATTTAAAAAATTACTGGACTGCAGGGTAAAGCCTGGCGGGTCATCGTAATCCATCACATAATTCGTAGCCCCCGCCACCGCGCTAAAGGTGATGGTTGCACTTGAATTTTTGGGAATACACGTGATTAAGCTATTGGTGACCAAATTGGGGAACGGATTATTTATTTGTAGTGTTTTAATAGTTGTATCGATGCACCCGATACTGTTTTTAGCAATAGCCATTACTGAAAACGTTTGTGATTGAGGAAGGACGATACCAAAGCTAAAAGTTGGATTATAGGTTGGATTACCTGCGACTACTGTGCTAAAAATTGGGGCTTGAAAATTTGGAGAATAAACGGACCACGAATAATTCGTAATAGCATCCGGTGCAACCATTGTAGAATACGTTCCATTCTGCACTTGCAAGGTTAAATTGGATGAACAAACGGGATTTGGAGAGAGTGTAAACTGTGGTTTAGCGCTACTGATGCGAAAAATTCGCGTGGTGGTATCGGTACAATTGTTTTCGTCTTTTATTCTTAACGTAATTGTATAATTTCCTGCCACCCTGAATGTGTCGAGGAACAGCGGATCAAAAACTAATGTATCGAGAACGGACATGATGCTGTCGTGTAAAAATGGAAGGGGTGAGTCAACCGGTGTCATGGTGTGGGTTGGTGATCGAAAGAACCAACGGTAGCCGAGATTGCAAGAAACAAAGGCATCCGTTGAAGCGTTACCTGTGAAATAGTACCTTGATTTTGTGCATGCAATAGCTACATTATTTACGAGCGGTTGTCCCTTAAAATCAATTTTGGCTCTTGGCACTCTGACCTTAATTGTTTCTGTATAGGTATTTGGACCACAACCCGTCGCATTGTTCGTAGAAACCAACGTTACCGAATAATTACCTGAGGAGTTATACGTATGGGTATAAACAGCGTTGAATATTCCCGAAGCATTTCCTAAAATAGTTGTAAAGGCCCCATCGCCGTAATTTAATACGGCACTTTGCGTTTCTTCAAGGTGAACATAGAAATTGATGGCTTTTTTATTGCCAATACAATTTGTCTCGTGACGGAATCGACCGAGTGGTCCTTTAATTAGAATATTCTGTGAGAGCACGGAGGTAGTTGCACAGCCGAAGTGGTATGCTGATATTGTGAAATTTTGAGTTCCCGTTTGGAAAAAAGAATAGGTTGGGCTGGAATTGCTCACACAACCAGAGAACATGCCATTGCTTGAACTTACGTGCCAGTGCTGAATAGGGTTAGTAGGTGTGGAGACCGATGGCGTTCCCGACATTACCACTTGCACCGCTTGTCCCACGCACACAGAAGGTTGGGGAATAATTGTTGCTGAAATGGAGGGAGGACCTGCGACAAAGACCGTATCCACATATGAAGTATCCATACATCCACCTGCTGTTTGCAATTTGAGTCGCGGATAATACACCCCTGGAGAGGAGTAGGTAAACGTTTGTGGTGGTATGGAGCTACCATTGCCAGAGACAAATGTTGGCGGATTGGCGCCATTGCTCCATGTATAACTCGTTATGGGCAATGCAGAATGGAATTGACTAGTATCTCTGAAATTCACCACTAGTGGGCTACAACCCATTTTTGGTGTCATGTTGAATTTTGCGGTTGGGCGGCGCATGTTCATTACAGGTCCTACTACCATTGCATCAGTACATCCATTTGTGGAGGTGACAACCAGAATTATAGTTGGAGTGAAGTAATCGTACGTTACATAATTTTGATTACTCCCCTGATAATAGGTGAACGATACGGGAGTCAGGGTGCTGGTGGTTGTCTGGGGATTTCCTAAGATATGGTTTGCAGGCGGAAGTGGAGCCGCACTTGATGTCCAATTAAAACTTAACGCTGCGCCACTATTGACAGTTGTGAGGTTGGTAACCGTGACGACAGCAAGTGAGCTGCATTGTGGCGTGACTGCTGGTATAACGAAGCTAGCGGTTATTTGTTCAACGAAAGTGGTATAGGTTTGAATAATAGGAGCGCAACCAGGAGAGGTGTTCAGTGTGACTGTAACTGTTTGTAAACCGGGAACAGTTATTGGTGGAATTGTATCGTTATTGGTTCCACCAGGATTATAATTATTTAAAACGGTTGGCGTTCCGAGACTCACGTGCGACCAGCTGGTAGTCAACTCGGTACCTGACCAGGTGATTGGTATCTCTTCGCCGATGCAGACTACACTTGGTACATGTGCTGTAAGGCTTGGACTAGTAACGGAGACAGCAGTGCTAGCGGTAGCGCTACAATTATTATTATCTGTTACAACAACAGCGACCGTGTATATCCCTTGATTCCAAGTAACCAACCCTGGCACAGCCGCCCCTGATGAGGATGGGTTGCCGCCAGGCATTTGCCAATTAAAAGTCAGAAGAGTGCCTGTTGGAGACCCTGAAGTTGAACCACTGCCGTTGATTGTCGCAGAGAAAGGAGGCGTACA
The DNA here is from genome assembly GCA_947457335.1 of Sphingobacteriaceae bacterium. Classification (GTDB taxonomy): domain Bacteria; phylum Bacteroidota; class Bacteroidia; order B-17B0; family Aurantibacillaceae; genus Aurantibacillus. The sequence goes on along the minus strand of CANGWA010000086.1, from coordinate 5,238 downwards.
GCCGGTCCAACCGTTAGATGAAGCCATAACCACTTGCGGTGGATTGGATACAATAACTGAGCCTGAGCTGTTGGCTGCAACGGCGGTGCACCCTGTAACTGCGTCCACAATTTTCATAACAGGCACAAAAATACCAGCGCTAGCATAAGCGTGTACGAGGTTAGAAGCAGTAGTGGTCACTACTGGTGTAAGATCACCATAAGCAAAACTGTAAGCACTTCCGCTTGAACCCCCACTAGCGGTAAACGACACAGTCATAGGTGCACAATGACTAGAAGGTAGGGCGAACGCAAAATTTCCAGTCGGCGCAGTCCCTACTTGCAAATTATACGTATAAGTAACAGGACTACCATTAACACTACCATTAAATGTGATTAAATAATTTCCTGGGGAAACATATAATCCATTAGGGGAAGAAAGTGTTGATGTTCCATTTCCACCGCCCAATGTCCAAGAGACATTTGTTGCATTAATCGGCCCTGTGAAAACAACAGAAAGCGGGGCACAGCCTGCGGCTGGACTAGCGGTAATCTGTGCCTTGCTGGTGGCAGAGAAAAAAAGTACCAGAAAAATCAACAGCCACCTGGCTGACATATTGTTTAATTTTATATATTTGGGATTATCCAAATATAGTGAATTCTTATTACCGCACTACCAAGTCTGTCGCTTACCTCACAATTTTTCTTGGTATTCTACTTTCAGAGTTATTGGCTCAAACCCCTAAATCGCTTGGATCAGGAGTTAAGCCGGTTCAAACAATGGTTAACACTGCCATGCACGACACGTGTTTAAACAAAACTTTTTCGATTGTTTTTTATTTCATCAAAGATACGGGTACCATTGTCAATGCTACATTTATGAATGCTGCGCGCACTGCAGTACTAAATAAATTAAATAATGCATTTTCGAGAATTTGTGTAAAGTTTCAAGCTTGTAGTACTGTTGTGATTCCTAATTCATTATGGAATACATGGTCGCACAGTCAACTGGCCAATGTTGCCATTAACTCCTATTCCACTGCCAATACGATTAATCTCTTTTTACCGATGGATTTAGTGGCGCCATTAGCAGGTGAAAGTTCCGCCTATACCTATACCATCCCTCCCCTCAGCAGCAATCAATTCACCGATGTGGTGGTGATTGATGTAGATGCCTTAACAGATGGTTATGTAGAGCATGTTTTCGGTCATTTTTTCGGATTGCCGCATACCAACGCAGAGATTGACACCATCAGTCCTGTTTCGCCATTACCACCCGCTAATACACCTTCCATAAATTCGAGAGAGTGGGTAAAGCGTGGGCCAGGCTCAAATTGTTACACCCACGGCGATGGGTTTTGTGATACGGAGGCGGATCCTTTCCCAGCGGGAACTGGAATAGGTCGTTCACCCTCGATAGAGGGGTGTGGGCCTGTGTATGGACTGAAGGATGGAAATGGGGATTATTATTTTCCACCTGTAGACAATTTCATGTCTGCTTACACCAAATGTAGGTGCAGGTTTACTCAGGAGCAGTATAATTACATGGCCCGTTTTATTCTGACGCGAAAACTATACTTACATTGACCGTAAGTGGTTTAATCCGAATCCCGAAGAAAGGATTTTATTAAATACAAAAACAAGGTTTCTGCTTCGGCAACATTTGTGTAATTTTGCATTAATGTCACATTTAATTGCCCCATCTATCCTTTCTGCGGATTTTGGAAATCTACGAACTGATATTGAAATGATTAATTCCAGTGCAGCCGATTGGTTTCATGTGGATATAATGGACGGTGTATTTGTACCTAACATTTCTTTCGGATTTCCGGTTATGAAGGTTTTAAAGCAGCATGCTAAGAAACCTTTGGATGTGCATTTGATGATTGTTCAACCAGAGCGTTACATTGATACCTTTAAAGCAGCAGGAGCAGACCTACTAACAGTGCACATTGAGGCCAGCACGCATTTGCATCGCACCATACAAGCCATTAAAGTTAGTGGAATGAAGGCTGGTGTTGCCCTAAATCCACACACATCCATTCAGCAACTAGAAGACGTTATTACTGATATCGATTTGGTTTGTTTGATGAGTGTTAATCCAGGTTTTGGTGGTCAAAAATTTATTGAAGCGACACGTAACAAGATTGTTCGCTTGAAGGCCATGATACAGTCCTGCGGCAGCAATGCTCTCATTGAAATTGACGGAGGAGTTGACACTAATAATTCCGCTTCACTGATTGCATTAGGTGCTGATGTTTTGGTTGCAGGCAATGCTGTTTTCGGTAGCGAACAACCGCTTACGACGATTCAACAGTTAAAATCACTCTAATTCGGCGGACTGCATTTATTTGGGACATCCCAGTTTTGTAGATCACACTACAAGCATAACGCAAGTCATTGGCACCTCTAGAATAAATGCTTTGAAACATTCACTCTAGCGGTTTTCCACAACTTAATTTACTCAGTTAACACCTATTTTCAATCACTTATTGGTAAAATTGGCCTTTAGTGGGGTATTTGGCATATTAATTGCAAGTATATTTACGGTCACCTGAATCTGGGGAAGAGGGTTAAGGTTTGTGTTTTCAATCATCCGACCAAATGCGTTTGTGTGAGCAGTATTGGAGTCCCTTTTCCCCTTTTTTTCCTGTTAAAAATCAGTTTTTTTTCTGTAAAATTATTTTCATATTTGGCTGATTAGCAAATTATTGGATGTCACAACCGTTGTTACGATTTATTGATCCGGAGCGAGACGGGGCCGTTTTTTTTGCCACCTTGCGTCAGCGTGTGGATGCCTATTTTAAGGCTCAGTCACTTGACAAGCACTCGGATAAAAGAATGGTGATAAAAACCATATTCATGTTAGCCTTGTACATAGTGCCCTTTCTTGTGGCGCTATTTTTACATCCAGTTAGTTGGGTCACGGTGATGCTTGGGGTTTTGATGGGACTTGGATTAGCTGGCATTGGGATGTGTATAATGCACGATGCCGTGCATGGAGCATATAGCAGAAGTCATAAAATAAACAAGCTCATTGGTTACTCCATCCATTTATTGGGAGCTTCTTTAATCAATTGGAAAATTCAACATAATGTTCTTCATCATACCTACACAAATGTTGTTACGCACGATGAAGACATACAGGACAAATTAATATTGCGTTTTTCCCCCCACACGGAGATAAAGTGGTACCATAAAATTCAAGTTGTATATGCATTTTTATTTTACAGTCTAATGACCTTGTATTGGACGACAGTAAAAGACTTTGTTCAGTTCCAGCGGTATTACAAAAAAGGATTAATCAAAGAAAAAGATTACTTACCCGATTTTTTGAAATTAGTACTTGGCAAATTGGCCTATTTCATTGTTATTTTGATTCTACCCGTGTATCTTTTCGATTGCAGTTGGCTACAAACACTTTTATTATTCCTTTCGATGCATTTTGTAGCGGGTATTGTTTTGACCATTGTTTTTCAGTTGGCACACACTGTTGATGAAACCAGTTATCCCCTACCCGATGATTTAGGAGTAATTCACAATAACTGGGCGGTACATCAGTTACAGACGACTGTAGATTTTGCCCGAGATAGTAAAATACTAACGTGGTACTTGGGCGGATTGAATTTTCAGATTGAGCACCATTTATTTCCGTCCATTTGTCATGTGCATTATCCAGCGATAGCTAAAATTGTGGAATCAACGGCCAGCGAATTTGGTATTCCGTACTACCATCATCCTACTTTATTATCAGCGGTGCAATCTCACTTGCAAGCATTGGTAAAATTTGGGAAGTTACCACATCCATCAGAGGCTATTGTTTAATAGCGTTTTTAACTAGCTCACATTGTATTTAAATAAAAGTTTTTTGGAAAAGGCGAAAGCTATTAATTCTGCCACATTTTTGACGCCTGATTTATCGAACAGGTGCTTACGGTGAGTCTCAATCGTCTTTTCAGAGAGGTTTAACATGGCTGCAATTTGTTTGGTAGAGTAGCCTTGCGAAATATGAACAAGCACATTGGTTTCTGCGGGGGTAAACATATGGTAGACTGGCTTGAGCAGAGGATCCACACCATTAATAAACCGAATCAAGTTTCTTGTGTCTTCACCGATAATTGGGCAAACATAGCGCACGTTAAGGAGGGACTGATTAATGGACTTCACGAGTTCAGTGTGAGATGATTTTCTTGATACAAAAGCGGTACCACCAGCATCAAAAAATGAATTCACAGATTCTATGCGCACCTTGTCGGCACATGCAATAACCTTGATTCTAGGATTAATTCCTTTTAATTTTGAGCAAAGTGAAATAGCATTCAAATCTGGTAAATCAGATAATAAAGGTCCAGTAAAATCCGCCACTACTACATCTACACCTGACTGAATCAAATCATTAAGTGACATATGGCTTGGTTCTGAATTGATTGTAATCAACTGGTTGTATTGTGACAGTAAGCGAGTTGTTCCTTCCCAAATTAGTTTTTCGGGAATTAAGCAGGCCACTTTTGTTCTTTGGTTCATAGCCCTAAGCTAGCAGTAGGATGGACTGAAACGCTCGATGAGTAAATAAATTAATTCCAATCTGTAAGAAATTACTTTAATTTGAATTGCTAATTTTCCATTTGATGAAAGAAAAAATTAGTTACAAGGCAAAAACCTACTGATTTACTATATTTACCGATAAATGCCTGTAATAATACACCCTTCCGATTCGCGTGGTGCGGCAGACCACGGCTGGTTAAAGAGTTATCATACCTTTAGTTTTGCATCTTATTTCAATCCTTCTAGAATTCATTTTGGTGTCCTTCGTGTTTTAAACGATGATGTAGTTGCTCCAGGAATGGGGTTTGGCACACATCCACATGACAACATGGAAATAATATCCATTCCTTTAGAAGGTGAATTAGCTCATAAAGACAGTATGGGGAATACCTCTGTAATTAAGTCAGGCGACATTCAGGTGATGAGTGCGGGGCGGGGCATTACCCATAGTGAATATAACAATAGTGCCAATCATCCCGTTAAATTCCTTCAGATTTGGATTTTTCCTAATCAAAAAAACACTACCCCTCGCTATGGACAAGTGAGCTTACCCGTTAGTGAATTGAACACATGGCGCACGGTAGTTGGTCCGAAAACTTCTGGTTTAGAAACTTGGATTCAACAAGAAGCGTGGTTCTTCTTAGGTGAGTTTACCAAAGGTGAAATTAGCTCCTATGCACTTAAGCAAGCTGGAAACGGAGTCTACCTATTTGTT
>CANGWA010000085.1 GCA_947457335.1 Sphingobacteriaceae bacterium | reverse complement strand
TGGTGGATCTGCCCTTTGGTTCTTACCAATCGAACTCAAAAGAAGCCTTGGTGTCTGCGATTCGTATCATGAAGGAGAGCGGCGCTCATGCCGTAAAAATGGAAGGTGGCAGAGAAATTAAAGAAGGAATAGAGCGCATTCTCACGGCTGGAATACCGGTCATGGGGCACTTGGGTTTAACGCCGCAGAGCATTTATCAATTTGGCACGTATACTGTGCGTGCTAAGGAAGAGGATGAAGCCGAGCGATTGTTAGAAGATGCCAAACTTTTGGAATCTTATGGTTGTTTTGCTTTGGTGTTGGAGAAAATTCCAGCATCCTTAGCTAAGCGCGTAGCGGAATCATTAAGCATTCCTGTGATTGGTATTGGGGCGGGACGATTTGTCGACGGACAAGTATTAGTCACGCACGACATGTTGGGGATGACGCATGAATTTAGTCCCCGCTTTTTACGCCGCTACCTCAACCTATACGAAAGCATGGGACAAGCCTTTGGTCAGTACATTAAGGATGTAAAGGCCAATGATTTTCCAAACGACAAAGAACAGTATTGATCTTACTCATCATGTCATGTAACAATCGCAATGCCAAAGGTGTTGCGATTTTTTTTTGGCCGCTGAGCAGCGATGGCTGGCGTTAAACGTTTTGTGCCTCCATAGTCAACCTGCGCCAACGATCGCAGGCAGTAGCTATACGCCGGCGGGAGTTACTGGCACGTGCTGGCAGCGACTGGCTTTTGGAAAAAGGCAGACCCTGCACAGCACAGTGCCAGTTACACCCGACAAGTATACTACAGCCGGAGAGCGTGGTGCCGCGGAGTGAATTGTTGTTAAACGCGGCAGGCGCCCAGAATATCTAAAGACGAGAAAAAAATTATGGGACGATTTTTACCTTTTCGACTTGGAGTACTTCTTTAGAAGTTTCGTCGAAAGCAAAGGCAATGATGTAAGCGTTCTTAATGTTGATTTTAGGGTCAATGGTGTAGTTGTTGAAATTCACCGTCACTGAGTCGTTGTAGAGAATTGGGGCGGACTTAAGGGCTGTTCCCCAAGTGCCATTGATTTCGCCACGCAACATATAGCGGAATAAATATTTTGGCACATAATCGTCTGGTTTCTCACGGTAGTCAGTTTGCGGTCCAATGATGCTGTCTTCTGCGAGTATTACCGACAACTTTGTATTGTTGCTGTATTTGCGGGCAAATTTGGCTTTTACGCTGGTATTGAGCGCGCGGGAGGTGGTATTGTATTTTGGGGTAATGTATAAATCAAGAAAGTAAATGTCTTGTAACGCCAACGACACAGTAGTAGGCCACTTGCTTTGGGTGGTCACAAGTCCGTTCTCTTTGTAATTTTTACGGTTCACCATGCCGTTCGGGTTACCTGCAGTTCCGATGAATGTTTTGTCCCACTCTACACTTGCAGCGGTGGTATAGCTTGTAGGGAATTTAGTACCAGAGGTGCGCGCAAAGAAGCCAGCGTGTACGGATAGAACAACTAATTTATCGCCATATTGTTCTTTCAAGGTTTCGGCCACTTCTGCAGCAGCGGGGCAGTTGCCGCACTGCTGACCTGTATAATCTTCTAGTAGCACCTTTCGTTTCGATTCAATAACGATGGGGGTTTCGATAGGACGCTCTACTTTATCGCATGCGGCCAAGAGGCAACTACTGGTTAGGACTGCTATAAAGAGCTTTTTCATTGGGAGATTCTTTAGACTAATTTACTAAAAAGTACTGGTAATTGAAATAGAAACACCGTTGGAAGCTGGTACATTGCGGCAAACGCCGCCTACACAGAAGATACCGGCGCGTTGTTTACCTGCCGATAACATGATACGGTGCGGTCCGGAGGTGTACCCGGCGCTCACTAAGGCATAATGCAATTGTAGGCTTGGATCGGGATTTCCATAGTTATATTGATCGAGCAAGGCTATAAAAACATTGGTGTTAGGGGTCCACTCGAGCATACCGGTTACCCAGCTTCCTGCGTTAGGATTGCTTTTGTTGTCGGTGAAAAAGCCTTGTGTTTCTAAGCGCAAAGCACTGTTGCTGGAGTATTTCCAGGTGAGGTCTACCACCACAATATTTGACAGGATGTTTTGATAGCCAGCACTCGAGGAGCCGAATTGTACAATGTTGCGGTTGTAAAACTGGTTGGCGTACATGAAGTTCATTTTCCAATGTTTATTGATTTTGCGGGTGACTTCAATGAAGAAATCATGGTAATATTGATCGCCAATGTCTTTTGAGAAGCGTCCGAAGAATTCACCAAGGTTTTTAGAATCGGGCAGAAGATTCCACTCTGTGGTGTAAAGGTGCATTGCGGTGGTAGAATCTTTCACGCCAATTTGATTGATACCTGATGCGTGAGAGTAGTTGATGGTTACATCTGTGCCATACTTGCCGCCATACCATGTCCCCTTCTTTAGTTTGAACTGCATCTCCGCAAGTCCCCCCGCTTCGCCGCGTGGTTGCGTGGCATAAGGGTTAAATGCTGGCATTAAGTAGGTGTGTTGACGGGTCGTAGCGGGCAGGTAATTGATGAGGACGTTTTGAAGGGAGGCGTCGCGGTCGCTGCGGAAGCCCATGTTGTCAATGCGTTTTAATTGCAATAAAAAGGAGAATCCCTTTTGTGCGTAGGAGGTTGAAATAAAGAGGGCTTCGCCTGGTTTGTAGCTATAGTAGGGAACCCCGTCGACGATGCGTAAATTATCTGCGCTTGGGTCGTTGTCTTTGTGGATGTATTCTCCGAAAAAGTTGAAGCCTTCGTGAATGATATTTAGTCGTCCACCATAAGCACCAACATTTTTAGGCAGGTAGAAACTAGGGTTTTCATCTGTTTGGTACTTGCTCACAAAACTACCACCCATGAAAATTTTGGTCTTTTTATTTCCGAGGGTGGAGTCGAGTAATTCGTTAAGAAAGACCTCGCCGTCGAATCCTCTCACGATACCAGGGCCGAGGCTAAAGAAGCTGCGTTGGCGCCCAACAAGTCCTTTGAGGGTAATTCCCTTGTATGGATTGGAAATGACGCGAAAGCCATCGATGGAATTATCGAAAAGGAGTCCCGGTTCATAGTACGCACGCAGTACCATACCACTGCCGAACTGTTCGTAGAAATTACCAATGGTTACATCGAGTAACTTATCAGAGTATCTGGCGAAGCGGTTGGTGATACCTTGTCCCTTGTAACGCGTATCGAACCCTTGCATAACGTTGTTGTAGGCTTCATAGCGCACCCCTGCAGAAAATTTACCACGGGCATAATTAATATTGCCCCAAGCGTTCGAGAGTACTTTTTCGTTTACGACCGGCGCACCAATGAGGGAGTCGGCATTGTAGTACTGAGCATCTATTTGAAAGTTTCCGTGGAGGGAATTCAACTCTGGTTCTTGTGCGAACAAGGAAATGCCTGAAAGCAACAAAACCAGCAAAGTGAATTTGCCGGTTTTGGAAGAAATTTTTGAAAGGGAAGAAGTAAAACTCACTTGATATCAATTAATGGCTGATGGTTTCGCCTTTAGCTAGTTTACGAACGTTTTCGAATAATTTTTCTTCATCACCTTCGGTATAGGAATTGTGGCTCCAAACGATGTTTCCGGCACCGTCGATGAGGAAGGTAAATGGCACGTTATTGACGTTCATAGCGCGCTTAAAATCGGAATTTTCATCGATATAAACATCGTATTCCCAGCCTTTAGCCTTCACGTCGGTGACAACCTTGCCAGAGCTTCGGGCGTCATCGATACTAATGGCGATGAGTTTAACACCGGTTTCTTTAACCAGTTCATCATACGTTTCGTTGATAGCGTCGAGTTCTTTTTTGCACGGTTTGCACCAAGTAGCCCAAAAAGAAATGATGATGGGTTTACCGTTGTTGGAAAAAGTGGAGGTGTTTACTTTTGTCCCGTCGAGTTTTTTCACTACGACAGCTGGAATTTTGCTTCCTTCTCCCGGCATTATCATGGTAAACAATGCCATACCTAGTGTTGCGAGTAGTATTTTCATGCTTTTTAACAGCCAATAATCAAGCCACAAGTATAGTGAATTTTGGGGATTAACAGATTTTTTGACTTTATCAATCCACCTCAAAAATGCCTAATTTTGTGAGCGATTATGAAAATTGGTCCGAAATCGGCAGAATTGTTCGAAACTGCCAAGAATTTGTTTCCCGGAGGGGTTAATTCCCCCGTACGTGCTTTTAGAAGTGTGGGTGGTACACCTGTGTTTATAGATCGTGGCAAGGGCTCACACATTTGGGATGCAGATGGTGCAGAGTATGTGGATTATTGTTGTAGTTGGGGACCGCTGATTTTAGGGCATGCCAATGAGCAGGTATTGGAATCGGTTTATGAAACCATGCAAAACGGGACTTCCTTTGGTGCACCAACACGGTTAGAGAATGAATTGGCGACACTTATCTTGAGAAACATACCGTTTTTAGAGCGCATTCGTTTTGTCAGTAGCGGAACGGAGGCGGTGATGTCGGCCATACGATTAGCCCGTGGTTATACGGGTAGGACGAAAATTTTAAAATTTGAGGGTTGTTACCATGGACACGCCGATTCTTTGTTAGTAAAGGCGGGTAGTGGGTTGGTAACGTTTGGTAATTCAAGCAGTGCAGGTGTTCCTGAAGCTTTTGTTAACGAAACCATTACTGTTCCGTTGAACAACCCCGAGGCGGTAGAAGCGGCCTTTAAAATGTATGAAGGACAGATAGCGTGTGTGATTATTGAGCCTGTACCAGCTAATAATGGTTTGTTGCTGCAACACAAATCGTTTCTGCAATTACTAAGGGATTTGTGCGATACACACGGTAGTTTGCTGTTGTTTGATGAGGTGATCAATGGTTTTCGCATTGGTTTTACAGGTGCAGCAGGATATTATGGCATTGTTCCTGATTTGGTGACCTATGGAAAAATCATAGGTGGTGGGTTTCCAGTGGGGGCCTATGCTGGCAAACTTCAGATCATGAGCTGTATATCTCCCGAAGGTAATGTTTATCAAGCGGGAACATTGAGTGGTAATCCTGTTGCCATGCGAGCTGGCATTGCTCAATTGTCACAATGTTTGCAGCCTGGTTTTTACGAAGCGTTAGAAAAGAAGACGCATTATTTGATCGAGGGAATAAAAAAGGTCTGCACGGTGCGTCCTTTCCGCATACACACCATAGGATCTATTTTCTGGTTGGCTTTTTCGGATTTAGAAGCGGTAAGGACTGCCGATGAAATTGATCCTGCCTCCATGATGGTGTTTCGTCAGTTGTACCATGCCTTACTTGCAAATGGCGTATACATGGGCCCTAGTGGCTATGAAGTGGGGTTTGTGAGTGCAGCGCACACCTATGACGATTTAGATTTTACCATAAATGCTTTCGCGAAAGCATTTCAAACCATAACCCCATAAAAAGTAAGAATGAAAACAGTAGACAGTATTAATTTCTCTGGAAAGAAAGCGTTGATTCGCGTTGATTTTAATGTGCCTTTGAACGAAACGTTTTCCGTTACCGACAATACTCGGATTCGTGCAGCGGTACCAACCATTAAAAAAGTACTAGCCGATGGTGGAAGTGTGGTTTTGATGAGTCATTTGGGGCGCCCCAAGGACGGTCCAACCGATAAGTATTCTTTACGCCATATTGTGTCGGAAGTCTCCGCTTGTTTAGGAGGCGTTGTGGTTGATTTTGCCAACGACTGTATCGGTGAGGAAGCTTTTATGAAGTCCCAAGCCTTGAAAGCTGGGCAAGTATTGCTTTTGGAAAATTTGCGCTTTTACAAACAAGAAGAGAAGGGTGATGCCGAATTCGCTAAGCAATTAAGTGGACATGGAGCGATCTATGTCAACGATGCTTTTGGTACGGCGCACCGCTCCCATGCCAGTACGGCTGTTATTGCACAGTACTTTGATTCAGCTCACCGTTGTTTTGGTTATGTTATGGCAGGTGAGGTAGACAGCATTAATAAAGTGTTGAATGGAGCAAAGAAGCCCTTCACCGCCATTATTGGTGGAGCGAAGGTGAGTGATAAAATTTTGATCATTGAGCAATTGATGAAGAAGGCCGATAATATTATTATTGGAGGAGGCATGGCTTTTACTTTTGTAAAGGCGATGGGTGGTAGTATAGGTAAGTCGCTGTGTGAGGACGATCGTTTAGAAATTGCTAAATCATTATTGGAGCAGGCAAAAGCTTCGGGAGTGCAATTGGCCATTCCAGTTGACGCGGTTGTTGCGGACAATTTCTCTAACGAAGCCTCCTTTAAAACAGCCGATATCCATTCCATTGAAGACGGTTGGATGGGGTTGGACATTGGTCCGAAGTCGGTGGCGATGTTTGATGAGATTATTAAGAATTCCAATACCATTTTGTGGAATGGTCCGATGGGTGTTTTTGAGATGAGCAATTTTGAAAACGGCACCAAGCAGGCCGCTTATGCAATAGTTGAGGCCACCAAGAAAGGAGCTTTTACCTTGATTGGAGGAGGCGATAGCGTAGCAGCAATTAATAAGTACCATTTGGCGGATCAAGTAAGTTACGTGAGTACCGGCGGAGGAGCTTTGTTAGAATACATTGAACAAGGAAGTTTGCCTGGTGTTAAAGCAGTTGAAGCCTAATGAATTTTAGAATTGGAATGGGATACGACGTTCACCAGCTTTCTGCTGAACGGGATTTATGGCTCGGTGGTGTTTTAATACCTGCCGAGAAGGGGTGTTTAGGGCACAGCGATGCCGATGTATTGTTGCATGCGGTGTGCGATGCACTGCTTGGAGCGGCGAATATGCGCGACATTGGATTTCATTTTCCCAACACCAGTGTTGAATTTAAGGGCGCCGATAGTAAACGGTTATTGGCGGAAGTGGTTCGACTGATTGGCACGAAGGGGTACAAAGTTGGCAACGTGGATGCCACATTGAGTTTAGAAGCACCCAAAATAAACCCACACATTCCTGCCATGCAAAAAGTTTTAGCACCCATTTTAGGTGTAGATGAAGATGCTGTATCCATTAAGGCGACGACGAACGAGAAGCTAGGTTATGTTGGTAGAACTGAGGGGGCGAATGCTTGGGCTGTAGCACTTATTTACAAGTAACGGATTCTACAGTACTGTATTTTTTTACATTAGAGGCATGCGAAAACTTTTCACATGCCTTTTTTTGTGTCCACTTCTGCTGTTTGCGCAGCAATTGAATTTTTATTTTGGTAACCTTCATGCCCACACTGCATATAGCGATGGAAATAAAGATTCTTCCATAACAGGAGTCCATGATCCAGCTGGCAGTTATGCCTACGCCAAAGAATCGATCAACTTTGATTTTCTGGGTATTTCAGAGCACAACCACTATTCAAGCAGTCATAATCCGGGATTTCTTTTGAGTTTATTTCTGCCAGGACTACAAATGGCCAACTCGGCGAATCAAACAGGAAAATTTTTGGCGTTGTTCGGAATGGAGTATGGCGTTTCTTCCAATTTGAATGGACATATTTTGGTATATGGCTATGATAAATTATTGGGATGGGAGAGTGATGTAGCAGGTTTTTCAGGGCCGAATTATCAGGTGTACAATGCTAAGTCGGACTATGATGGATTGTTTAGGAAAATCAATAAAATCCCTGGAGCGTTTTGTTATTTGGCTCATCCAAATTTTACAGATTACAGTATAAACGGGTTGGAGTCTGGTGCGCTTACACAACAGCCTTATAATGCTTCCTACGATAGTGCTATTGTTGGAATGCCATTGCGCAGTGGCTTGGCAAGCAATGGCAGTGCGAATTATTCAGATTATCCCACTGGTAATTATTTCAACTATTACAAAAAGATGCTTTACAACGGTTATCACTTGGGTATTGGATACGATCACGATAACCATTACACGAATTTTGGTAGGGGCAATGCTGGTCGATTAGTAGTGATGATGCCCTCTCTCAGCCGTCAGAATTTTTTTGATGCCATGCGATGGATGCGTTTTTATGGTAGTGATGATGCCAACGCGAAGGTTTATTTTACCTTGAATGGACAATTAATGGGTTCTATTTTTTCGGGTGATGACTTGCCTAAGATCGAATTGAAACATGATGATAAAGATGGCGAAATGGCTGATACCGTTAAGGTATGGCGGGGGTCGGCTGGAAGCGGCGGATGGTGGGCAGAAGTAATTCATCAGGAAACGGAAACAAATGACTTGAGTTACACCGATCAGAATTTATTTCCAGGTCGGGAGTATTATTACTTTATTGAAATTCGCCAAAAAGATGGTCATTGGATCGTGACATCGCCAATCTGGTATACAGGGTCTGCCCGAATGGGCAATCGAACGATTGAAAGTGGATTAAAATTTGTGTGTTATCCGAATCCCGTTAAAGACAAGTTGACGGTGAGTTTTTATTCGGATTTTGTTGGACAGATATTTATTTATGATGCAACTGGTAAGGAGATGTTGCATGCAAAGTACAAGGGGCAACATTTTAGAACTACTTTAACAGGGTACACGCCAGGCTTATACACGGTTATTGCCCGGTCGGGCAATTTATCGGCTACGCAAAAAATCGTGGTAGAATAAATTATTGTACGGAGGCCCTTTTCAAACGATCGTTGATGGCAGGGCCTAGGCCTGTTTCTGGAAGTACGGGTGCCAGAACGACCTCACTTGAGTCGGCATCGGCATCGTGCAGAATTTTGAATAAGTGCAAGGCGGCTTCGTAGGTATTCGAGGAGGCAGACAATTGGTAGGTTTTAACCGAGTTGATTTCTATGTCGGTGTTTCCAAACAAAATCAACGATGTCTTTTTGTTAGCGTGTATTTTTGAAAGGTCACCTACATTACCAACATACAAGGGTTTTCGTGGAGCGTAGTGGCTTTTTAATTGTCCCGGAGTTTTTGGATTTCCTGAAAGATTAATGTTTAATTTGACCTTACCAATTTCACGTTCTATGTTTTCAATGCTGATCCCCCCTAAACGATGAATGATGACCTCATCGCCTTCCATGCCAGCAATGGTGGATTCTAATCCCACTTTGCAAGGACCGCCATCAAGGATGTATCTTATTTTGTCTCCTAATTGTTGATCGACATGGGTTGGGTCGGTTGGACTGATGTATCCAAAGGGATTAGCGGAAGGCGCAGCCAATGGCAAATTGATTTCCTTCAGTAAGGCTTGTGTAATGGGATGGTCTGGAATTCTAACAGCAACTTGTGGCAAGCCAGAGGTTACAATGTCGGGTATGGTGTTTTTTTTAGGAAGAAGAAGCGTAAGGGGGCCTGGCCAGAATTTTTTCGCGAGCACCATTAATTTTTCAGGAATTGCTTCTGCGTATTTCTGAACTTCATCGAGATCGTGAACATGAATGATTAATGGGTCAAATGCTGGGCGTTCCTTGGTGGCAAACACTTTTAAAACGGCTTTTTCATTGAGTGCATTTGCAGCGAGACCATAGACTGTTTCGGTGGGAATAGCGACTAATTCACCTTCTCTTAAAAGTTGAACGGCTTTTTCAATATTGTTACCGATAATGGCCACGGGACAAAGATACGATTATCTCATGGCATCGGTCAAGCGTTTAAACCCTGTTTAATGATCTATTTTACGATTTCGTATGCATTGACAGGTTTAGGTAATTTGACGCCGTTGGAAACATCGTCGCGATTCAGCATGGCTAATCGGTAAAGGTGACTGACGTCGATACACAGATGATCGAATTCTTCAGTTACTCTGCCAATGATGCGGTAACACCCCGGTCCAGTAAAAGGAAACGCCTTTACAGAAGGTGGAAAGTGTACCGTGTCAACCCAAGCCCCTTGAATATCTGAGAAGGTGCCAAAGT
>CANGWA010000084.1 GCA_947457335.1 Sphingobacteriaceae bacterium | reverse complement strand
TAAGTCAAGGCTTCTTGCACCCGCTCTTGATCAGCCATCACCATGGCCTTGCAAATGTTCACTTGTTGCAATTCTACAACATCGGTCACCGAATGTGTCCTAACCAATTCAAGAGCCTTGTTGACATAAGGTTCCGCTTCTTTGGGCTTTTCAACTCCTCTGAGGATCAGTGCAATGTTGCAAAGATTGGGGATATCGGCTACCTGGTTACGATCCGGATGCTTTTTATAAATCTCCACCGCTTTTTGAAGCGATTTGGTGCAATCATCAAACTTTCGTTGCACTTGGAACAAGGTGGCCATATCCACATATAATTCCGCCAACTTTTCGTGATCGGCACCATATACTGCCGTGTAATAAAAAATAGCATCCTTATAATAGCCGTAGGATTGGTCATGCATATCAGAAGCGTAATAACGGATGGCGAGGTTGTGTGCAAAAATCGCTCGTTTCACCGTATCGGTAAAATCGCGGCGTTGTAAGCCTTCCTCAAGTGTTTTTGCTAATTCCAATGCCTCTTGTTTTCGACCTACAGTAGCATAAAACACCATCAAATTGCTAACGGATGTATAGTATTGCTCGGGCCGCACAAAATTGAGTCCCTTTCTTATACTTATTGCATCTGTGTAAAACTGTTCCGTTTCCACCAAGCGGTTCATACGGCTATAGACCTCCCCAATGTTATTTAGCGTTGCCGCATATTCATTAGACTGCTCCCCAAATAGTTTTCGGGTCAAATCGCGCGAACGAAAAAGCAAGCCCAATGCATTTTGGTGTTGATCATGTTCTGCTAATACTCCGCTATAATCCGAGAGATAAACCGCATATTGTGCATTCACAGTGTCACCTGATTTACGAAAGGCTTGTCCTGCCTTTTCAAATGTTTGAATGCACTTGAATGGCATCCCCGTATCCTTGTAAAACAAAGCCATATTACTCATCAAAAACGCATAGTCAACGGTTGCTGTCATTTTCTCGGCAACACAAACATCTGCAGCCTGCTTGTAATAGTGCTCTGCCTTGTCGTATTGATAAAGGCTTTGGAAACAAACGGCGATGGATGCAAGGACATTGACCTTATCCTCTGTTTTTAATGTTTGTGTCTCTGATAATTGGATGACTCTTTCTAAATATGGCAAGGCATCAGCTGGTCGACCGAGGTAGCTTAAAGCGATACCCAAATTTTGAGAGGCATTCATCTCTGCTTTTGGATAAGAACCATTTTTAATCTCAGCAAACACACCATCCATTCGTGACAGGCCTTGGTCGATTTGCTCGTCTAGTATAAGATAAGCTGCATTTTCAGAACGGAGCGAAAGCACCTCTTGTTTTTCCGCCTTTTTATCCTTTAGGGCGAATTGAAGTGCTTTTTCTGAGAGCTCAATGGCTTTCTGGAACTCACCACTGTTGGCGGCATCTGAGGCCTGCTGCTGCAGCTTGGTCCACTGTTGTGCCCACCAACAGCATGGCAGGAAAAGCATCCATAAAAAGAATCTAGCACGCATAACGCTTTTGAATTTGGGTTAATGCACAGAAATTAGCGCTATGCTAAGATAGAAGAAAGAAACAGCTAAAGCATTACCCTCAAATGGGTAATCTTTTGTGGATTTTACTGAATCGATTTTACGACCACTTTCTTACCACTGCATGAATATCCAACAAGGGTTTCAAAAACTCTTCGAGATCGTTTACACACAATTGAGAAGCGGCGTCACACAATGCTGTTGATGGATCAGGGTGGGTTTCAACAAAAACACCATCCACTCCACTCGCCACGCCAGCGCGGCTTAAAACAGGTAGAAATTCCCGCATTCCTCCCTTAGCATCTGCGCTTGGAATGCCGTATTTGCGCACACAATGGGTCACATCAAACACCACAGGGTAACCCAAATTGTTCAGGTGAAAAAAACTACGAGGATCTACAATTAAATCATTGTAACCAAAGACATAACCTCTCTCCGTCAAGATAACCTTATCATTTCCTGCATCAATACACTTTTGAAGCGGATGTTTCATGTTGTCTGGCGCTAGAAACTGTCCATGTTTTATATTCACCACCGCTCCAGTTTCAGCAGCGGCAACGACAAGACTACTCTGCATACACAAGTAGGCTGGAATTTGAATCACATCACACACAGCTGCAGTTGGTGCCGCTTGATAACTTTCATGAATATCGGTCAATAAGGGGAATCCAAACTGTTCCTTGATTTTGGCTAAGAGCGCTAATCCCTTGTCTAAACCAGGACCATCGTAATACTTCAAACTACTGCGGTTATCCTTCCTGAAAGAGGATTTGTAAATGACCTTTATTTTTAAACGGTCAGAGACCTCACGAAGTTTCTCTGCAGTTTTCATCATTATCATTTCATCTTCGATAACACAAGGACCGGAGATGAGGAACAAATCATTTCCCCCACATTCAATATCACCAACACGGATAGTTTTTTTCATAGTGCAAATTTACAGAAAGTTGAACGAATCGTAAATCGAATAATTGAGTAGCTATTGCGTACAAGACAATGGCGTTTAAATCCCAAGCATCTGCATGGCTTCTTTTTCATCAGACGCCAGCTTAAAAAGTGTATGTAGTTTGGTAATGAGGATGAGTTCATTCATCTTTTTATTCAGATGGTAGAGCACTGCCTCCCCTCCTCCTACCCTAGATCGGGTAAGTAATTGTATGAGCGTATTAAGACCACTACTATTCATGTATTCCAACTTTTGCAGGTCAATTGCCCATTTGATGCAGCCAGACATAATTAAAGCATCGCATTGTTCAAGTAATGTTACCGCCTGTCCTTTGTCAATCAAGTTTCCACTTAGGTGAATGATGGCATGGTCGCCATGCTGGTTAATGGTAAATTCAAATATCATGGTAGTTCTTTTTATTCGGGCACATACCTTTTTCGTGCAATTCTGTGCACTTGGCAAAAAAGTTCAAGGAATGATGAATTACCTTAAACTTAAGCATTTCTTCTGTACTTTTTTGAATTTGTTGAATGCGTGGGTCACAAAACTCAAATACCTTCTCACAATCAGTACAGATCAAGTGGTCGTGTTGTTTGTACTTATAGGCCTTTTCAAATTGAGCAAGGTTTTTACCGAACTGATGACGAATGACTAATCCCGCATCTACCAAAATTTCAATATTGTTGTATAAAGTTGCTCGGCTTACCCTGTACTTCTTGTTCTTCATCATGAGGTACAACTGTTCAATATCAAAATGCCCATCATGCGCATATATTTCGTTCAAGATGGCAAACCGCTCAGAGGTTTTACGGTGCTTTTTTGCCTCCAAATAGTCGGTCAGTATGCGGTTGACAGCTTCTCGTGTTTCCTCGTTCATAGCAAGTGTCTAATTTACAGCTAATAGCCCGTTTACACAAAGCCATCATTCAATTAGTTTTACTATCTTTACACTTTATGCAATACGGCATTTGCCTCATGAGCATCGTTCCTTGTAGAAAGGAACCATCTAGTACCAGTGAAATGGTCACCCAACTGCTTTTTGGAGAACATTATCTGGTAAAGGAAACTACCGCTGGCTGGATTCAAATTGAAACAGCCATTGACAATTATCCCTGCTGGATTTCTGAAAAACAATATGCATCAATTACCAGCGCACAATTCAATTACTTGCAAAACAACGAGGTACCTGTTTCTGCTGAATTAGTATACATCCTCTCAGATATTAAAGGCAAACGGAGTTTTCCTGTGACTATTGGCTGCAAACTTCCATTTTTAAACGCAAATAGTCCCTTCCACGATGAGGAATTTAATTATGCATTTGATGGACAAGTGGTGGTGCCGGGGACCAAAAACGGTGCACAAGAGCTAGTATCAAGTGCCTTTTTATTTCTTAATGCCCCTTACCTGTGGGGAGGAAGAGGCCCCTTTGGTATTGATTGCAGTGGCTTCACGCAACTGACTTACCGATTGAATGGCTACCAATTACCGCGTGATGCATGGCAACAAGCACAGTTGGGTGAACCGCTTAGTTTTGTGGAGGAAGCCCTTCCTGGCGACCTTGCCTTCTTTGACAATGCGGAGGGAAAAATTACTCATGTGGGCTTGGTAATTGGAGAGGGACAAATAATTCATGCTTCAGGAAGTGTCAGAATTGACCGTTTTGATCATTACGGAATTCACCACTCGGATAAAAAACAATATACCCACAATTTAAGAGTTATTAAACGCTATCTTTAAACCTATGCGCCCCTTACTACTATCCTTTTGCTTCGTGTTTTTAATTGGTACCGGTTGTGCCTCAAAAAAGAAAACCAGTGCTTATCCTTCTGCTATGAAGGAAATCATTCAAAAATTTTCAGCCAATCCGCCTTGCAAGGACGCACATGTAGATGAATTTGATTTTCAAGGCAAAACTGTTTACACGCTACATCCAGGCACCTGCGGTGCAGACATGGGAACAGAGGTCTATGATTCCGGTGGCAAAAAATTAGGGATGTTGGGCGGATTTGCTGGAAAAACTAGCATCAATGGTGAAGACTTTGATAAAGCTGTCTTTAAGCGCACCATCTGGAAAAAGAGTTAAAGTGGTCAAAAAGGGACTATACCTCTTTGTTTTATCCTTCATCGCGATGGCTTGCGATAAAAAATTTAGTCCCCCCACCCCCATAGAACCCGAACCTGTAGCCAACATTACCGACACGGGGTTTGGCTGCAAAACCCTGCCCACTGCCCCAGAACCTTTTGGTTTTACCGATAGCACCAGGGATGAAAATGAGAATATCAATTGTTTCATGTACAATCCTTCGAATCCCGAAGATTTAATCATAAAAGTCAACGGCGATATATTTGGTTACAACAAAATCTACAAAGTCAACCTACCCACCCGAAAATTCACCTTTCTGGGCAATGGAAGCGATTACCTTCCTCAAGTCAATAAAAAAAATTGGTTGGTGTATAGTGACATTGAAAATCAAGTGTGGCGCATAAAAACCAATGGAGACAGCGCTATGCTGCTCACCTTCATGAAAAACTGTATGGAACCGAAGTGGGACCGCACTGGGAATTTTATTCTGTATTACCAAGAAGCATACTCCACCATTCCGCCAAGGATTTTAAAGGTAGATCTCAAAGGTGCTATTGTTGATTATTGGGAAGTGGACCTCAATCAGTTTGCTACCTATCACCGTTCGGACAAGTTCTTAATTCAGCGCTCAAAAGATGCCCAAGTCACAATCTATGAAAAGGACTTAGTAGCCAATACCGAGAGGGCATTGATTAGTGCTTCCTATTCCCCCAAGGGCAATCGTTACTTTAGCAACCTGGTCGTTGACCATCTCGATGAAAATTTTTACTGGAGCAATACAGCTGGTGTATTTCGGTGCAACATCAATTCCCTTAAAATTGATACAGTTTTTAAGGCCTGCCCCAACTACAATTTGCTCTATCCAAATCTGTCGGTTTACTATCCTGATGAATTAACCGTTGTTTGTCGACTAAAAACCCCCCTTACTAGCAGCGTCATTTATCATGATTACCGCGCTTACCAGGTTAACTTGTTATCAAGATCCGTTACGTGGATAAAAGTCTTCAAATAGTTGAAGCACATTTGGTTTTTTTGACCAAATTCACTACATGAAACGATTACTACCCTTTTTACTATTCATTTGTGCAGCGCATACCCAAGCACAAGTAGTGCCTTCATTCACTGCACAATCGAGCTGTAACGGCACCGACTCAGTTATGAAAGCTTATAAAAAAGATGCAGACCGCTTAACGCTGCGGCATACTTTTGATAGCACCCTGACTTGGAAGGACTCGGTAAAAATCAATAAAACCATTTCCAACAAATTCATGAAAGCGCTTGTGGCGGTATTTAATGCTACAAGTTTACCTGTGAGAGACACGGTGATTAAAATTTATAAAATACACGCACCGCAGCCAGAAATGAACAACTTTCAGGTAAAAGCCCCTTCCAATCTTTTGTGGATGGGAAAACTTCTTGCCAATCAACTGCCTACAAATGACCCATTTGTAGACAACTTGCTCAACAAATACTTGATCCAACCAGTAAATTATTATCAATCGACCAATTATGATGTAGCGATTTTTAAAACAGACACCAATTATAATCTTACAAAACTATGTGCTGTATGGGCAGCTTTAAACATGGTTATCGGAGCAGAACCCTTGCCAAACACAGATCCAACTTATAATATCACAGGAACGTTGTCTGCCAACACCGTCGACCTCATTTATTCATACAATTACGGTACCTGTGAAGATGGATGTGACTATTCCTTAAAATGGCATTTTAAAGTGAATCTTGCCAGCTGTGTTGTAGAATATAAAGGATGGAGTGGTAATCAACTCAGTATAGCCAAAGGGGAAGAAAACCACATTCAGGTGTATCCCAACCCCGCACAGGACAGTTGGCACCTCTCCTTAAAAAAAGCAGGCACCACACAAGTTGAAGTATATAACTTGACTGGACAATTAATCTTGTCTGCAAGTTTCAATGGATCGACATACACTATTGATGCAAGTAGATTCGCCAAGGGAATGTATGTTGTGAAGTTGATAGATGGTCAGTCGGTTTATCAAACGCGACTGATCAAGCAATAATCACTCCTCACTTTCTAAATTTTCTTGTCGGTTTTTCGGTGTAACCATGTACATCCCTTGGTCTTCCATTACTAAGCCCTCATCGGTTAGAACATTTAAAGCATTGATCCAGTTGGCATCGTTATAGGCATACATCACTTTTCTCAGTTCATCAATGGTGGCGGACTGTTGGGTCAATTTCTCTAGTAGTAAATTTCGAAGGGCGGGTTTTTCAGTTCTTTTCTCCTCTAAGCAAACGTCGCAATGGCCGCAGGGCAGTAGCTGACTTTCGTTAAAGTAATACAGTAATTGCAGTTGTCGGCATTGCTTCGATACGACATAGTGTTGCATGGCCTCTATGCGGTTCAACTGCGCTTGTTTCAATCGTTCATATACCTGATGGTCCAACCATATATCCTTGGTGCTGACCCGTGGATGCTGAAAATATAATTTTGGTAATTCAGTTGGTGGAAGAAAAGTAATCACTTGAGCCTTGTCGAGTTGTTTCAATTGTTTCTCAATTTCAACTACCGTTGTCTTCACTCTCAATGCTAATTCTTTATAACTAATGGGGACATACTGTTCAAACAATCCACCATAACTCCTTAGTAATGTCTTAATGAGTGGTTCGAGTTTTGGATTTCTAAGTTCAAAATCATAGATGGTTTCCTTACCTGCTAACACCATTACCTTAGGTGCTTCGTAGCCTATATCTATTAAGGAAAGATACCCGCTCTTCTCTAGGAATTTTAAACTATTAAAAACGGGCAAGGGTTTCAGGTTGTAATTCTTGCAAATTTGTTCAATATCAAAGGTTACGACCGTGCCCTCGCCTGCTCCAACTGCAATTTGAAAATAATTGCAGATGGCTTGGTACACCTGTCTTATATACTCCTGCTCAGGAAAACTGCTTTTAAAATGCTCTTCCAGTTGTTTTAAATCCGCATCATCAAAAAGCAAAACAGCCCACGACAATTGACCATCACGTCCGCCACGGCCAGCCTCTTGAAAATACGCTTCTGGACTTTCAGGTAAATCGAGGTGCACCACAAAACGCACATCAGGTTTATCGATACCCATCCCGAAAGCATTAGTTGCTGCTATGATTCGGGTTTTACCAGCAATCCATTTCTGCTGGGTTTGTTCCCGTTCTTCATATGTCATCCCTGCATGATAGAAACTAGCAGGAATACCTTTTTGATTTAACCAGTCTGAAATTTCACGTGTCCGCTTGCGGTTACGCACATAAATAACCCCCGAACCTTGCACATTGGTGATGATTTTTAATAATCGCTCGTACTTGTTTTCTTCGTGTTGAACAATATAGCGCAGGTTGGCTCTAGCAAATGATTGGCGGTAAACTTTGGCCTTTTTAAATTCCAGTTTGGCTTGAATGTCTAGGGCCACGTCTTCTGTGGCGCTAGCTGTCAAAGCAATTAATGGCGTTTGCGGAAAATAACTCCTAACCCTTGCAATTTGAAGATAACTAGGTCTAAAATCATAGCCCCATTGGGATATACAATGTGCTTCATCTACGGCTAGGAGAGTTATCGGTAAAAAGGAGAGTCTTTGCAGGAAATCATCGTTCTGAAGCCGCTCGGGTGAGCAGTATAGAAATTGCACATGGCCCAACGCAGCATTTTGAAGGGCAATTTCCATTTGTCGAAGGTTCATAGCCGATGTAATGGCTACTGCAGACAAGTGCCTTCTGCGCAGTTGTTCTACCTGATCATTCATTAGGGATACTAGTGGCGATACCACTAAGGTAGTACCACCTAACTGTAAACCAGGCACCTGGAAACAGAGCGATTTACCGCCACCGGTCGGTAAAAGGGCTAACACATCGTTTCCTTCCACGACCGAAAGCACAATGTCCTCTTGCAGCGGTCTGAAAGCATCATACCCCCAATACTTTTTAAGAAGTCGATGAATATCTTCTCTTATCTTTACCGGCACGTGGCGAATTTCGTAAAAAATCCACGGTAACCCAGCAGTAAAATGGTTATATCAACAAGTATCACACGGAATTACCTAAATCAATTAGGTGTGTTGGTGCAACGCTTACTTTTAGTTTATGTAGCGTATTTTCTAGCTAGGCTGGTCTTTTTCACATACAACCATCAGTTTTTCGCTGGAACGGGGGTATTGGGATTTCTAAAAAATGCCTTCCTGGCGTTACGGTTTGATTCCTTTAGCATTTTTGCGACCAATGCCCTATTCATTCTATTGTCGGCACTCCCTATTCCACTCCAAAACAAGAAATGGTACAAACTCCTGTTGTGGTGCATTTTTGGGCTGACTAATTTTATCGGATTAGCCTTTAATTTCATTGATGTTGCCTATTTCCCTTTTACACGAAAACGATCCACCTCCGAAATTTTTGACCAAATGGGTGGTCAGACCGATATGGGACAATTACTTCCTCAATTTTTTGCAGATTTCTGGTTCGTGGTAGTGATTGCCTTATTGTGCTTTTCCCTATTAATGCATTGGTACAAGCGAATCCGTTTTCAAGAAATGAATTACCGCCAAGGCACTTGGAAGCAATGGATCGCCATTTCAGGCTGGTTTGTATTGACTATAGGGGTCTCTACTCTTGCTATTCGTGGCGGTTGGCAGCGCATTCCCATCGATATGGTCAATGCAGGAGCAGTAACCGAGAGCAACGAGGTGCCATTGGTATTAAACACCCCCTTTAGTATCTTAAAAACAATGGAGCAGAAAGGAGTTGAAGAATACCTTTTTTTCAGCCGCGAAGAGGCGATAAAATCCTTACCAACGCTACATCATTTTAAGGACAGCACCTTCACCAAAAAGAATGTTGTAGTGCTTATCCTCGAGAGTTTCTCTAAAGAGTATACCTCACTTGGACGCACCGGAAAATCACTCACTCCCTTTTTAGATTCCCTCTGCGGGGCATCCTTTGTTTGCATTAACGGCTATTCCAATGGCACAAAATCCATCGAAGGTATACCAGCGATCTTGTGCAGCATGCCCTCTTGGATGGAAAATCCGTTCATCAATTCTCCCTATGCCAATAACCGACAAGAGTCGTTTGCCACCTTGTTGGGCAAGGAAGGTTACAGTACCGTATTTTATCATGGCGGCATTAATGGCACAATGAATTTCGACAGCTGGGCGGTGGCTGCTGGTTACCAGAAGTACTATGGGATGAATGAATACAATGATAAGCGGGACTTCGACCAACATTGGGGGATATTTGATGAACCTTTTCTGCTAAAAGCGGCGGAAGAAATGAACTGTCAAAAAAGGCCCTTCCACGCAGCCTTGTTCACTTTGAGTTC
>CANGWA010000083.1 GCA_947457335.1 Sphingobacteriaceae bacterium | reverse complement strand
TCAACTCATGGAAGGCGTGGTGAAAAATGGTTCAGGAAAAGGCATCAACATCAGTGCTTTTCAAGTGGGTGGAAAAACCGGCACGGCTCAAATGGTAAAAAACGGCAATTACAAAGAAGCGGGTTTCTCTTCCTACCAAGCCACCTTCGTGGGGTACTTCCCTGCTGATAAACCTTTGTACTCGTGCATCGTGGTCATTTACGAACCCTCACGCGGTAATTATTATGGTGGACTGGTAGCGGCACCGGTGTTTAAAGAGGTTGCCGAAAAAGTGTATTCCGGTAGCCTTGATTTTTTACAGCCGGTGAATCAGGGACAAAAAGTATTGACCTCTGTGCCACACGTCATCACCACCAAGGCTGAAGATTTACAATTGGCTACAAAGATGGTAGGTGTACTGGCGCAAGTAACCGCTACTAACGGTGGTTATGTGGCAGCTACGCCCGATAGTACCAAAATCAGAACACACGAAGTACGATTAGAGGGACAATTGAAAAAGGGCGTCATGCCCGATTTATCGGGACTTTCAGCCAGAGACGCATTGTATTTGCTTGAGAACAATGGCATTCATGTGGTGGTGAAGGGTTTCGGACAAGTAAGAAAGCAAAGCATACGGGCAGGTGAGAAATTTCTACGTGGTAACAAAATCATTTTAACGCTTGGTTAGTGAAACTGCTGAGTGAAATATTGTACAAAGTCCGGATTGAGGAAGTCTCCGGATCCACACACATGGCTGTAGCAGCCATCGTGTCTGATTCACGCAAGGTGCGAAAAGACACCTTGTTTGTTGCTGTGCGCGGCACGGTGACCGACGGCCACGATTACATTGAGAAGGCTGTAGAAAGTGGTGCGGTAGCGGTTATCTGTGAAACCTTACCAACGCACCTTCGTCAGGAAGTGACTTATATAAAAGTGGCTGATGCGTCGCATGCCCTGGGTTTGTTGTCGTGCAACTTCTTCGATAACCCTTCTGAGAAACTAAAATTAGTGGGCGTTACAGGCACCAATGGAAAAACCACTACGGTTACCTTGCTGTTCAATTTGTTTACGGCGATGGGTTACCACTGTGGTTTGCTCTCCACCGTTCAGAACAAAATAAAGTCAACGGTTATTCCTTCCACACACACCACGCCCGATCCGATTTCACTCAATGAATTGCTTGCAAAAATGGTGGAGGAAGGGTGTGAATATGCATTTATGGAAGTGAGTTCACATGCGGTAGTACAAAACCGCATCGCTGGTCTAAAATTCACTGGCGCCGTGTTCACCAACATCACGCACGATCACCTCGATTACCATAAAACATTTGATGAATACATCCGCGCAAAGAAAAAATTCTTCGACCACCTTCCCTCCGATGCTTTCGCTTTAGTGAACCGCGATGACCGCAACGGTATTATCATGATGCAAAACACCAAGGCGGCACGTTATACTTATTCGATAAACAATGTGGCCGATTTCAAGTGCCGCATCATCGAAAACCATTTGGGCGGATTACTGCTCAATCTTGATAACCAAGAAGTATGGGTGCGCCTGATTGGCACCTTCAATGCATACAACACCTTGGCCGTTTATGCAACTGCTTTGTTGTTGAAGAAAGATAAAAACCACATCCTTACCACCCTCAGCAGTTTGAACGCCGTTGAAGGCCGCTTTCAATACATCCGCTCCACCACCGGGGTGATTGGTATTGTCGATTATGCACATACGCCCGATGCACTCAAGAATGTTTTAGAGACCATTAAAGACATCCGCACCGGTAACGAAACGGTCATCACAGTAGTTGGTTGCGGTGGCGACCGCGATGCGGCTAAGCGCCCGGTTATGGCCGCTATCGCATGCGAATACAGCAACAAGGTGGTGCTTACTTCCGATAATCCCCGTACCGAAGATCCCGAAAGCATACTGGACCAAATGCAAAAAGGCATCAATCCCAACGACGCACGCAAAACCCTGCGCATCACCGATCGTAAGGAGGCCATTCGCACTGCTCTTTCTTTCTGCCAGCCAGGCGACATTGTGTTGATTGCAGGAAAGGGCCATGAAAAATACCAAGAAATCAACGGGGTGAAACACCACTTTGATGACATGGAGGTACTACGTGAAACCATTAAAACCCTAGAGATATAATGTTGTATTACCTCTTTACTTATCTCGATAAACAATTCGACTTCCCCGGCGCCGGCGTGTTTCAATACATCTCCTTCCGCGCAGCAATGGCCCTCATCACCTCATTGGTTATTTCGTTGTTGTTTGGCAAACGCATCATCGATTTTATCAGAAAGAAACAGATTGGCGAAACCATTCGTGAGCTGGGATTGCAAGGTCAAAGTGAGAAAAAAGGTACGCCAACCAT
Organism: Sphingobacteriaceae bacterium; assembly: GCA_947457335.1. Taxonomy (GTDB): domain Bacteria; phylum Bacteroidota; class Bacteroidia; order B-17B0; family Aurantibacillaceae; genus Aurantibacillus. The sequence goes on along the minus strand of CANGWA010000083.1, from coordinate 7,572 downwards.
GGGTGGACTCATTATTATTGCTTCCATCATCATTCCAACCTTGTTGTTTGCCAAGTTGCACAACGTCTATATTATTTTGATGATCATCACCACGCTTTGGCTAGGCGCCATTGGCTTCCTCGACGATTATATCAAAGTCTTTAAAAAGGATAAGGAGGGATTGAAAGGGAAATTCAAAGTCATTGGTCAAATTGGTATCGGTTTAATTGTGGGCTGTGTGTTATACTTCCACCCAGGGGTTGTTGTGAAAGAACGCATAGTATCTACCTCGCACAATGTATTCTATATTTCCGATAACGGTGACAAATACGTTAGTACACCCAAGTACGCTCAACAACCTGTTAAGACACTTAAGACCACCATTCCTTTTATGAAAAACAATGAGCTCGATTATGGCTCATGGATCCGTTGGGCATGCGACGATTGCATGAAGTACGGGTGGATCATCTTTATTCCCATCGTCATCCTCATTGTTACAGCCGTGTCAAACGGTGCCAACATCACCGATGGCATCGACGGTCTGGCGGCCGGCACCAGCGCTATCATTGGCACAGTGCTGGGTATTCTCGCTTACGTGAGCGGTAACTCCATTTTTGCCGACTACCTCAACATCATGTACATCCCCGATTCTGGTGAATTGGTGGTCTTTATCGCAACTTTTGTAGGTGGCTGCATTGGTTTCCTATGGTACAACGCTTTTCCGGCACAAGTGTTCATGGGAGATACAGGAAGCCTCGCTATCGGGGGAATCATCGCTGTATTTGCCATCGCCATTCGTAAGGAACTCCTTATTCCAATTCTCTGCGGCATTTTCCTCGTCGAAAATTTATCGGTAATCATGCAGGTCTACTATTTCAAATACCAAAAGCGCCGCCACGGAATTGAATTTGCTCGCGAGAACCGTTTGTTCAAAATGGCACCACTGCACCACCATTATCAAAAATCAGGTTACCACGAATCAAAAATTGTGATGCGCTTCTTTATCGTTGGCATCGCACTGGCAGTACTAACGTTTGTTACCCTCAAATTACGTTGAAGAAAAGAATGGTCATACTTGGAGCAGGCGAAAGCGGCACTGGCAGCGCAATCTTAGCGCTACAGAAGGGGTATGACGTGTTCGTTAGTGACCTTAGTCCCATCGCCGAAAAATACCGCATTCAACTTGAAGCAGAAGGTATTGCTTACGAACAGGGACAGCATACAGAAAGCTTGATACTGAATGCCGACGAAATCATCAAGAGTCCCGGTATACCAGAAAAAGCCCCACTCATTAAAAAATTACGTGCTCAAAAAACACCGATTGTCTCTGAAATAGAATTCGCGGGGAGATATACGCAAGCCAAAACCATTTGCATTACTGGATCGAATGGCAAAACCACCACCACCATGCTCACTTACCACATCCTGAAAAAAGCAGGATACAACGTAGGATTGGGCGGCAATGTGGGTAAAAGTTTTGCTTTGCAAGTAGCACGCGACAACTACGATTACTATGTTTTAGAGTTAAGCAGTTTCCAACTTGATGACATGCATGCGTTCAAAGCTGACGTTGCTGTTCTCTTGAACATTACCCCCGATCATTTAGACCGCTACGAATACAAGTTTGAAAAGTACATCGCTTCAAAATTCCGCATTGTTCAAAATCAAACCGCTGAACAATACTTTATATACAACGCAGACGATACGGTAATGGCCGATTACATGACTAACCACCACGTAAACGCGACCTGTGTGCCATTCAGTATCAAAAGCCCACTGACCACGGGCGCCTGGCTAAACGAAAACCAAATAACCCTTTCCGATAGTTATCGGAATAATAAACCAAACCAACAACCCTTAACTATGACAATTGAACAACTTGCGCTGCAAGGTAAACACAACGTTTACAACAGCATGGCTGCTTCACTGGCGGCACGTATCGTCGACGTGCGAAAAGAAATCATCCGTGAAAGTCTTCAAGATTTTCAGAACATCGAGCACCGCCTCGAATTCGTGGCCTCGGTCAACGGTATTGAATTTATAAACGATTCTAAAGCCACCAACGTAAACTCTACCTGGTATGCGCTAGAAAGCATGGAAAAACCAGTGATCTGGATTTGCGGCGGTCAAGACAAAGGCAACAATTACGAAGAACTGCTCGATCTGGTAAAGGGTCGTGTTAGGGCCATCGTTTGTCTCGGAAAAGACAATAGCAAAATTATTGAAGCGTTTAAGGACGTGGTGGACACAATTGTTGAAACAGATACTGCTGCCGATGCTGTGGCTGCTTCCTACCGCATTGGTAAGAAAGGCGACGCTGTATTGCTTTCACCAGCATGTGCAAGTTTTGATCTTTTCAAAAATTACGAAGACCGCGGTATGCAGTTCAAAGCTGCTGTTAGAGCGCTTTAATCGTAAACCATGAACCTGTTCAAGTACCTCAAAGGTGATAAAGTCATCTGGACAGTGATGTTCCTCCTGTCGCTACTCTCTATACTCGTGGTGTATAGCGCGGTGGTGACCCTTGCCCATAAGTTTAAGCAAGGCAATTCGGAATTTTACTTGTTCAAACACTTTCTCATCATCGCCATGGGGTTCATAGTGGCCTATCTCTTCCACCGCATGCGCTATACGCTCTTCAGCAAAATAGCACAGATTGGAATTGTACTCACTGTGCCCTTACTGGTGTACACTCTTCTAAAAGGGGTGTCGGCCGGTGAAGCGTCCCGTTGGCTCGAGATTCCTGGAATTGGTTTAACATTTCAGTCTTCCGACATCGCCAAACTCATGCTCCTCGTTTATCTGGCGCGTGTGCTCACCGTTAAACGCGATGAACTGGGAGAAATGAAAGCGGTCATGCGGCACCTGTTGTTACCGGTTGGTTTGGTTTGTGCTCTTATTTTGCCGGCCAACTTCAGTACTGCTGCCTTGCTGTTCCTTAACAGCATGCTCCTCATGTTTCTTGGGGGCATCGACTTCAAAATCATCTTGAAAATTACAGCGGCCTGCGCCCTCGCAGCCGCCCTGTTCATCACCTGGATAATGGTGGCGCCGGAATCTATTCCCGGCGGTCGCGGTCCAACCTGGAATTCCCGTATCAACGGCTTCTTTGCACCCGATAGCAAAACCAATTACCAAAGTGACCAAGCAAAAATCGCTATCGCTACCGGAGGTATTATTGGAAAGGGTCCCGGTAACAGCACCCAACGCGCGTTTTTGCCACAGGCATCTTCCGACTTTATTTATGCAATCATTATTGAAGAATATGGTATGCTGGTAGGACTACTCCTGCTTTTCCTCTACATGATTTTATTGTACAGAGGCATCCGTATCTACAGAGACAGTGATAAGCCATTTGGAGGACTGGTCGCTATAGGCCTCTCCTTCAGCCTGGTCATTCAGGCGCTTGTCAATATGGCCGTGGCTGTGAACTTGTTTCCAGTCACCGGTCAGCCTTTACCACTCCTCAGTATGGGTGGTACTTCTATTTGGTTCACCATGATTGCGCTTGGTATCATCTTAAGCATCAGTCGCACCATCGGTGAGAAAGGAGAAGAATCCCTTGAAACAACCTAGAATTATGCTAAGCGGTGGCGGCACCGGGGGACACATTTTTCCCGCAGTGGCCATCGCTAACAAAATAAAAGAATTTCACCCCAATGCCGAAATACTGTTCGTTGGTGCATTGGGACGTATGGAAATGGAAAAAGTGCCCGCCGCCGGTTATAAAATTGTGGGGGTGCCCATTGCCGGACTGCAGCGTAAACTCAGTCTGTCGAATTTAAAACTTCCATTCTTATTGCTTAAAAGCATTCGCCAAACGTTTCAGGTGATGGCTGATTTTAAGCCCGATGCCGTGGTAGGGACTGGTGGATATGCTAGCGCACCGCTTTTGTATGCCGCAGGTATTAAAAAAGTGCCCTACCTGATTCAAGAACAAAATAGTTTCGCAGGCATCACGAATAAACTACTCGCTAAAAAAGCGGGAAAAATCTGTACCGCCTACGAAGGCATGGAACAGTTTTTTCCTGCCGAAAAAATCATGATGACAGGTAACCCCGTGCGCAAAGCTATCGAAGAGTGCAGTGGGTTGAAACAAGAGGGAATAACGCATTTTCAACTGCATAGCGGGGTAAAAACAATTTTGGTAATCGGTGGCTCCTTAGGTGCACGAACCGTGAATCAAGCTTTATTGGGGGGACTAGAAGTTCTTGCCAATAGCGGCGTTCAGGTGATCTGGCAAACGGGTAAAGGGTTTTATGAGCAAGCGAAACAAGCGGCTAAACCGTTTGCGGGAAAAATACAAGTGTTTGATTTTATTGCCCGCATGGATTTAGCGTATGCTGCTGCCGACTTGGTCATCTCCAGGGCCGGCGCCAGCTCTGTTTCTGAAATTTGTTTAGCTGGACTTCCATCTGTTTTGGTTCCATCACCGAATGTGGCCGAAGATCATCAAACAAAAAATGCCATGGCCCTGGTGAAAAAAAACGCAACAGTGCTGGTAAAGGATAATGAGGCAAGTAGCCAATTAATTGCTGAGGCGCTTCATATCATCAACGATCCAACAAAATTAAAAGAACTCTCAAACAACGCTGCTGCTATGGCGTTTAGAGATTCTGCTGGTGTGATAGCAAAGGAAGTTTTAAAATTAGCTGGTTTCTGAAAATGAACATTCTCGACTATAAACTCTATTATTTTCTGGGTGTTGGGGGCATTGGTATGAGCGCACTAGCGCGGTTTTTTAACCACCACGGTAAAACAGTAGTGGGCTATGATAAAACGGCAACGGTCCTTACTAAAGCACTTGAGTCGGAAGGAATTGATTGTCATTATTCGGAAGAGATAGATACGTTACTGGCGGTGTTGAAAGATTTTCAACCGCACGAAGTCTTGGTTGTTTACACGCCAGCTGTACCAGTGACACATGCGGAGTATGTGTACTTGCTTAAAAACAACTACCGCATCCTTAAACGCTCCCAAGTGCTTGGAGCCATTACCGAAGGGTATAAAACGATAGCCATTGGTGGCACACACGGCAAAACTACCACCACTACCATGGTGGCTCATATTTTGAAGGAAGCGGGACTAAATATCACAGCGTTTATGGGTGGCATCTCACAGAATTACGCTACCAATCTCTTGCTAGGAGAGGCCGGTGATGAAAACATGCTTGTGGTAGTCGAAGCAGATGAATACGATCGGTCCTTTCTAACCTTATCGCCCTACATTGCCCTTATCACAAGTTGCGATGCAGATCATTTGGACATCTATGGGGATGCCTCAAGCGTGGTCGAAAGTTACCGTCTTTTCTCGCAAAGAGTGCGTAAAGACGGGGTGTTGGTTGTTAAGAAAAATGTTGATAATGAAATTAAGCCGGAGGGTTCAAGGCTGATCTACTCGTTAAATTTAAATACGGAATATCAGGCCCATTCTATCCGTGTGGAAGATGGATTTTTTGTGTTTGGTGTCCAAAGTCCTGTTCAATCAATCGACCGAGTGGTACTGGGTTTGCCCGGTTTACACAACGTTGAGAACGCCACTGCAGCAATTGCCATCGTGCAAAAATTAGGCGTGGCTTCGGATGTGATTGTTAAGGCGCTTCGTTCTTTTATAGGTGTGAAACGTCGCTTCGATTTTCGTTACCGATCTGCTGAAACCGTCCTGGTCGACGATTACGCACATCATCCCGAAGAACTCAAAGCAACTATCGGCGCAGCTAGGCAATTATTTCCGGGTCGATATATAACCGGAGTTTTTCAGCCGCACCTGTTTAGCCGAACACGTGATTTCGCTGACGCTTTTGCGGCTAGCTTGTCCCTGCTCGATGAATGCATCTTGCTCGACATCTACCCAGCACGTGAACAACCTATCCCAGGCATTACGTCGGAATGGTTGGCTGAAAAAATGACCACTTCACGGGTGAAGGTCATGAACCGCGAATCAGCGCTCGAAGAACTAAAAATAAATGGAAGGGATATCCTGCTCACCATGGGCGCCGGCAACATCGATGCTTTGGCAGACCAACTAGCAGTTGCTCTCGAAAATAGAAAATGAAAAAAATCAGTTATAGAAAACTACTGGTGCTGTTCGTGTGGATTCTCACATTGAGCAGTCTTTTCATTTCACTGGGTTTTGTTGCTTCCACCGAAGATCATACCATCATCAACAAAGTGAATGTGGATGTATCGGATGATACCGAAATGGCCTTCCTCGCAAATGAGGATGTTCGCCAATACCTTGATGAGTCTGGTCGACACATGATTGGTGAACTGTATCAAGAAACGGATATTCCGGCAATTGAACAATTACTGAACGCCCATCCGGCTATCGAAAACGCCGAAGTGTCGCGAAACCTTGCTGGTGAAGTGAATATTGCGGTGAAACAACGCACCCCCATCGTACGGGTGATTAACCGCAGTGGCGAAAGCTACTACATCGACAACCGAGGCTTGCTTATGCCACTGAGCGACAACTTCACGGCTCGTGTGATTGTAGCGTCAGGCGAAATTTTTGAACCCTATGCGCGTCGCTACCAATACAGCATTGATCAAATTCGCAGCAGTAAAGTGTTTTCAGAAATTAGTCAACTCGATGATGTATACGATGTGGTTAACTACATCACCGCCGATAGCAGCCTCACTGCACTTATACAACAAGTGCAAGTGAATAAAGAAGGGGATCTTGAACTGTATCCGGCAATCGGCGACCAAAAGATTATTTTCGGAAACGGACAAAACATTGCCGAAAAATTCAACCGTCTTAAATTGTTCTACACCGAAGGCCTGAGTAAGGCGGATGCCTGGAACAAGTATAGTATTATCAATTTAAAATATCAGAAACAGGTGGTTTGCACCAAAAGAAAGCATCTATGAGTAATCAAACACAGCACACTTCAACGCCTTCAGAATTGGTAGTTGGTCTCGATTTGGGGACTACCAAAATTGCTGCCCTCGTTGGTCGCAGAAATGAATTCGGCAAGGTAGAAATTCTCGGTGTCGGTAAGGCCGAATCACTCGGCGTTAATCGTGGAGTCGTGGTGAACATTGAACAAACGGTTGCTTCTATTCGTGCTGCTGTGGCCATCGCTGCTGATAAAGCCAATGTCGATATCGGCGAAGTGATTGTGGGTATTGCCGGACAGCATATCAAGTCCATGCAACACCGTGGTATGATCACGCGCCAAAGTCTTGACGACGAAGTTTCTCAAAACGATATCGATAACCTCATCGATAATATGCACCGCCTCGTGATGAGCCCAGGCGAAGAAATCATTCATGTGATTCCTCAAGAATACATCATCGATAACGAATCGGGTATCAAAAACCCAATCGGACATGCTGGTATTCGTCTCGAAGGAAATTTTCACATCATCACTGGACAAGTAAGTGCGGTTAAAAATATTTTCAAGTGTGTGGATCGCGCAGGATTGAAAACAGCCGACCTGCACCTCGAACCACTCGCCAGTGCTGAAGCAGTGTTGAGCGATGAAGAAAAAGAAGCAGGTGTGGTGCTCGTTGATATTGGTGGCGGAACTACCGATGTGGCTATTTTCTACGACGGGATCATTCGTCATACCGCTGTGATTCCTTTTGG
>CANGWA010000082.1 GCA_947457335.1 Sphingobacteriaceae bacterium | reverse complement strand
TAATTTGCTGCGCCAATAAAGGGTATTTATCGCCAAAGAAGGGTAATTATTGCTAAATGGATTTGTAACTTTACAGCAATGATACGGAGTTATAAAATTGTGGTCAGTGGAAAGGTGCATGGTGTTGGTTTTCGTTACAATGCTCAAGCTAGGGCGCACGCTTTAGGTTTAACTGGATTTGTGCGCAATGAACACAATGGCACAGTCCTTACACATGCCGAAGGTCAAGAAGATAAAATCAACTTGTTTATAGAATGGTGCAATACGGGACCCCGTTTAGCAGAAGTCTCAGAAGTTGAAGCCACCGAACAGATGGTTCAGGGTTACCAGACGTTTGAGATTAAAAGATGACCCGTTTATCATACTATTTCCCCGTTAAACCTCGTTTAAACACTTTAATGCATTAGTTGTTAATGCAGTTGACACAATGATTATTTTTATACAGATGAAGCGATTGTTCTTTATTCTTTTATTCCTAACCTCTTTTGGTCTCAGATCGCAACAAGTGATCGACCGAGTGATTGCCGTGGTTGGCAAATACCCTGTATTGATGAGTGATTTGCAAAATGCCATGTTGGATCGTGAATCATACGGTGATGCCGATCAGTGCAAGGTGTTAGAATACCTTGTATACCAAAAAATGCTGGTTGCTCAAGCGGATAAGGACAGTGTCACCGTGTCGGATCAAGAGGTAGAAACAGAGCTTAACCGCCGCATGGCCCATTTTATTAATCAGCATGGCAGTGAGGAAAAGCTTGAGAAATACTATGGAAAAAGAACCAATGTGCTCAAGGATGAATTTCGTCCCCTCGTGCAGGAACAATTATTAGCCGACAAAATGAGCGAAAGAATCAATGGGGACTCGAAAATTACACCTGCAGAAGTCCGCCAATTTTTTAGCACCATACCCGAAGATAGTCTTCCACTCATTGAATCAGAGGTAGAATTGATGAATTTGGTAAAGCGTCCGACCTACAGTACTAAAGCCAAAGAAGAAACCAAGAACCGTTTAAATGAATACAGAAGTAGAATTATCAAAGGTCAAAGCACCATGAGTACATTGGCGCGACTTTACAGCGATGACGAAGTTTCTGCTAAAAATGGTGGTTTGATCCAAAATGCAGTTCGGGGACAATTTGTACCGGAGTTTGAGTCGGTAGCTTTTCGCTTAAAACCAGGTGAAATCTCAGAAGTATTTGAAACGGCATACGGGTATCATATAGTGGAATTGGTGGCCAGAAGGGGGGAGATTGTAGATGTACGCCACATTCTGTTAATGCCACGGTTATCAAATGAAGATTACATCCGTTGCAAACAGCAATTAGATTCAATTTATGCTGAAATTAAGAAAGGAACGATCACTTTTGAAGACGCGGTGCGTAAATTCAGTGATGATGCAGATACCCGCCAAAACAATGGACTAATGGTGAATCCCTCTTCCGCATCGACACGATTTGACAATGAAATTTTAAGTAAAATGGATCCCAAATTGATTCCAACATTGTCATCAATGGTTCCAGGTGATCTTTCTAAACCATATGAATACTATGGATTAGATGGTAAGCCAGGATTCAGAATTGTGAAACTTAAATCACGCATCGATCCACACAAGGCCAACATGAAAGAAGATTACCAGCGCATCATGAATATGGCCATGATAATGCGGCAGAATAAACTAAAGAAGGATTGGATCAAAACACGCTCAAAAAACATGTATATCCGAATAGAACCAGAATACCGTTGCCAGTTTGCAAATGACTGGACCATCTCCAACTAATGCATGTCCTCCAACCGAAAAAATATCTATTGGTATAGTCAGGCAATTGGTTGGTCCGCCTATATTATTCTTAACTCAATTACCGATGGGCTCATTACCCGTTATTCTTTTCTAGATTATGCGGTCTACTTCCTAATGGTTCCTGGCGGAATATTCCTATCCCATATGAATAGGAAGTTCATCCAGAGAAACAATATCATGAGCCGACCCATTCCGTTGCAAATAGCGTACATTTTGTTATCAGGTGTGATATGTGGTTTGCTGTTTTTTGGGTTGGCATGGTTGTTACTGAATTTGTTTATTCTCAAAGAGTTTAGCTTTGATATTGTTTGGGGAACTATCTACGTGTTCAGTTTTTCTGTTGTTTTCTGTGTTTGGAATGTGATCTATCTGGGGTTTAAGTATTTCGAAGGGTATAAAAGGAGTGAAATTGAAACACTTAAATATTTGGCTCTAAGTAAGGAGTCTGAGTTGAATAGTTTGAAGGCACAATTGAACCCGCATTTCATGTTCAATTGCCTTAATAGTATTCGGGCCTTGGTGGATGAAGATCCTGAGCGATCAAAAACAGCAGTGACGCGATTATCTAATATTTTAAGAAAGACGCTGCAACTGGATAAAAACCGAGAGATCAAATTATCAGAGGAGATGGAATTGGTGAACGATTACTTATCCCTGGAAAAAATTCGTTACGAGGAGCGTTTGCGTGTAGAAATGAGTATAGATCCAGCTACTTATCACTACATGATTCCTCCATTCATTATTCAGTCACAGGTCGAAAATGCGGTTAAACATGGCATCGCCAAAATTCCTGGAGGAGGAGAAATACGCATCACCATTGTGAGCGAGGAGACTGTACTCCGCATATCTGTTTTCAATACAGGGCGTTTGAACCAAGCAAAACCAGAAACGGGTGTTGGTTTTATGAATAGCAAGCAAAGATTAAATTTACTCTATGGAGAGAAAGGTAGTATTCGTTTAACTGAACTATCTGACGGCATCAATGTAGATATAAAAATTCCAATCGTTCGACAACCCATAAATGAAACAGTATGAAGGCTATCATAATTGATGACGAGCGCCTAGCGCGTCAAGAATTGCGCAACCTCCTAAGCGCTCACAAAGAAATAGAAATCGTTGCTGAATGCGCAGATGCCATGTCTGCACTCAAAAGTATCCAGGATCACAAACCTGACATTATCTTTTGCGATATTCAGATGCCCGGAAAAACGGGATTAGAATTGGCTGAAGAGATTTCGGCCATGGTGGATGTGGTATTTGTTACGGCCTATGACGAACATGCCATCAAAGCCTTTGAATTAAATGCATTTGACTATCTGGTTAAACCAGTAAATCCCGATCGATTGACAGAAACCGTTCGCAAATTGGTTGATAAAGAAATTGGAGGAAAAGGAGAAAACAACGCTCCCTTGGGAAATGACGATACTGTATTTGTGAAAGATGGGGATAAGTGTTGGTTGGTTAAAATGAACACCATTCGGTTATTCGAATCCGAAGGGAATTATGTGCGTGTTTACTTTGAAAATTTCCGTCCACTGATTTTACGGAGTTTGAATAGCCTGGAATTGCGCTTAAATGAAAAACAGTTTTTCAGAGCCAGTAGAAGACACATTGTCAATTTGGATTATGTGGCCGGGATTGAACCTTGGTTCAATGGGGGATTAAATTTAAAAATGAAGGACGGGAGGGAGGTTGAAATCTCACGCCGTCAAGCGGTTAAATTAAAAGACATCATGAGCCTTTAATTAGGCAATATTCGGTGTATATTGGCGTTCATTTTAGAATAATGCGAAGTCTTATCTTGTGTTTTTTATGGCCAATCATCGGTTTTAGTCAAATTGGGGGACGTTATGCTTACAATTTTTTAAAGTTACCGGTTACAGCCAGGGCGGCAGCTTCTGGGGGCACAAGCATGGCACTCTGGGGAGAAGATATTGGCTTGGTCTATTCCAATCCCGCCGCACTGAATAGAAGTATGCACAAAAACGTGATCTTTAATTATAATAATTACGTTTCCTCCATTAATCTGCTCTACGCAGGTTACGCCCATGATTTTGGAGCCAATGGCACCGGCATGATCTCAGTGTCCTCTTTCAATTACGGCACCTTCAAAGGGTACGATCAAAATGGGAATAGCTTAGGTGATTTTAAGGCCAATGACCTGTCCATCAACTTAAACTATTCACGCACCTTCGCTGATACGTGTTTTCAAATCGGCGGCGCTTTTAAAACTTTTTTCTCACAATACGAAACCTACAAGGCGAGTGGAAATGCAATCGATTTTGGTGTTTTTTACCACAATAAAAGACAATTCACAGTTAGTTTGTTACTGCAGAATTTAGGGGTCATTTGGCGGGACTATGGAGTAGGGAACTCTACTTTACCAGCGAATGTTCAATTCGGAATCAGCAAGAAGGTGGAAAAGGCTCCATTTCGCCTCTACCTCGTGTACGATAACCTGCTAAAATGGAATGTCAGTTATATTAGTCCCGTTGACACTGCCGGTACTTCGAGCAGTTTTGGCACCACCACTGCTGTTGATTCATCTGGATTTCAGATGTTATCGGCTCGTTTCTCAAACCGGGCGGGGAATTTTATGCGTCACTTGGTGGTTGGCACTGATATCCTATTATCCCGTAATTTCCACTTACGGCTGGGGTACAATTTCCGTCGACAATATGAAATGAACATACCGCAGCGGCGTGGAGTCAACGGATTGTCTGTAGGAATCCACATGAATGTCAAACGGTTTACCTTTGACTATACCTTTGCTAAAGTGGCCTTTTCAGGTAACTCCAGCACGCTGGGCATGGTGCTTCGTTTTTAATCTTCTGCAAGAATCGTTGCCTAAGTTTCTTTTTCTTTACATTTGGGTCCTCTAAATCCTGTGCACAAAATTGCCTTTAATACTGCCGTCGCTGTCGTGATTGCCAACATGATTGGAACTGGTGTGTTTACTAGCCTTGGCTTTCAATTAGCAGGCACACATTCGGTTTTTGCCATCATGATGTTATGGGTGGTAGGAGGCGTTCTCGCATTATGTGGTGCACTTGTCTATGGTGAAATTGGTGCGGCTTTGCCTCAAAGTGGTGGGGAATACAACTACCTTTCCCAACTCTATCATCCCGCCATTGGTTTTCTGAGTGGATGGGTAAGTGTTACTGTCGGATTCGCTGCCCCAATAGCTGCTGCTTCCGTTGCGTTATCAAAATACGTGAATAAAATATACCCCTCGGTTAATCCGGTTTTTCTCGCTGTCAGCGTTATCGTGCTCATTACACTGATTCACAGTTTTAACTTAAAAGCGGGAAGTGTTTTTCAAAGAGGTTTTACGTGGATTAAAGTCATCTGCATCGGTATGTTTGTTGGATTTGGTTTGTTTTATCAGCCTGAACACACCCTTACTATTACAGCTACAGCAGCCGACTGGAAGGATGTTTTTTCCGGAACTTTTGCAAGCTCTCTTATCTATGTTCTTTACGCTTACAGTGGTTGGAATGCAGCAGCCTATGTCGCAGGTGAGATGGAAAATGTACAGAAAGCATTACCACGAGCTTTAATTCTGGGAACGACTGTCGTATTGGTGATTTACGCCACATTAAATTATGTTTTTCTGTATACAGTGCCTATGAACGAATTAGAAGGTGTTGTAGAAGTTGGTTACGTGAGTGCCAAGCACATCTTTGGTCCGAATGTGGGTCAATTTATGAGCCTTGTTATTGCCTTGTTGTTGGTTTCCACGATCTCAGCAATGATTCTAGCAGGCCCACGTGTTACCCAAAGCATGGGTAAACACATACATGGGTTAAGATTTCTTGCCATCTCCAATAAAAACAATGTACCCTTCGTGGCCATCATGTTTCAGAGTATTATAGCCGTCGCACTCGTGTTGACCTCCTCCTTTGAATCGCTTATAACCTATGTTAGCTTCACGTTAAATGTATTCACCTTTTTGACTGTTGCGGGGATTTTTGTTTTACGTTACAGATTCCCACAAATTGAAAGGCCCTTTAAAACCCCATTTTACCCCTTCACACCACTCTTGTTTCTTGCAATTATCTTTTGGACAAGTTGGAACATTGTGACCAGTCGCCCCATAGAAAGTCTCTATGGACTCTTTACTGTATTAGCAGGTCTATTGGTATATTTCATTGCTACGCGGACAAACAAAATAATCCAATAATTTTAACAGAGAAATGATTACGACTAACGTTATTATTAACCGACCAATTGAAAAAGTATGGGACGCTTTTTCAAATCCTTTGCACATCATTCATTGGAATTTTGCTTCTCCAGAGTGGCATTGTCCTGCAGCCAAAAACGACCTTCAACCGGGTGGGCTCTTTTCCTATACCATGGCTGCAAAAGATGGCAGCATGTCATTTGAATTTGGAGGGGTATACGATAGGGTTGAGTTACACAAAACAATCACCTATACACTTGGCGATGGAAGAAAGGTTCAAATCACCTTTCTATTAACCGAACATGGCGTAGAAATTGAACAAAAATTTGATCCCGAATCCATCAACCCCATTGAGATGCAACAAGCTGGATGGCAGTCAATTTTGAATAATTTCAAGGAATACACTTTGCGACTAGAACCTTAATTAATGAATTTTATTGCAATCAATTTCTCAATTTCTGAAGCGGGAATAGCGAAGCTAACTCCTTCAACACCTATACCTACTAGCTTAGAACAAATGATACCAACAAGGTAACCTTCTTTGTTGACCATGGCTCCACCCGAGTGTCCCTCATTTACACTAGCATCCGATTGAATAAGATTACGCCCGTCAATGGTTCGTTTTCCTGAAACAATCCCCTTGGAAAGGGATTGTCCTAAATGTATGTCTTTTGGGGTCCCAATGGCGTACACATCAGAACCTATATTTGCTGGTGTGGGAGAGAAAACCAATGGATTGTGAACGATGGTGTCACACTTCAATAACGCTAAATCAGCAACTGGATTGGTCTTTATGATGACAGCGGGTTTACTTATTCCATTCTGAAATACCACCTTTAGGTGTAAACTATCGTCTGCCACCACGTGGTAGTTGGTAATGATGAATCCGTCGTTTCCAATAAAACAACCACTGCCATGTCCGCTTTCATTCACCACTGTCACCACCGCCTGTGCTGCACTTTCAAGATTAATGGCAGTGGACTTAGCAGCAATCGTTAGGGTGGGCACAATCGGTTTGTTGATTGTTTCTTGAGAGCTAAAATAAGTGTGTATGGACTCGTCCTTGAGCAGATACAAGGCTACTCTAGAAACGGCATCGGCAATCAATTCCCGATTATTGGCGAAATTTTCTGGCGACTCATCGTATCCGATTTTGCTCTTTACTGTGTAGATTTTATTTTGGTTTAAACCAAAAGACTCAGGGAGCTTTACCAGTATCTTTAACTCCACAAAACAATAGTCCCCAAATTTGTATTCTGTGATTCTTGTTATTTCATAAGTCAGATCGATCGTAGCCGCTTGCTTTAATCCAGTTGTTTTGAGCGTGTCTAAGAACCCCAAACGCGCTAATTCTATATTCGCATTATTTTTAAAAACAGAATTATCAACCTCAAACGTTTTGCCAGAAGTGTAGACATGATCCAGCATGTCATTCTTGTAGTCATTATAACTGTCAAAATAGCGTTGAACAAAGCCTTTGGGTTGGACATTGAAGGATACTTTCAATACACGTATTTGCTGAGCATTTTTCCCCTTAATAGGCCTCATTTCCAATGGCTCAAGCACAATCCGTTTTTTGTTTCCCTTCAACCAGTCAGGGTTAACCAATTCTATATTCGCCAAGTAACCCTCATTCTCAATCAAAATGAGGTTTTCATTCTTTTTTATCTTAAAAAAACCACTATCAATGGCTACAAAAAAGGTGTCTTGTTTTCCTGTGGGTTTCCTTGTTTGAGGTCCGGAAGTAATGGAAGATAAGTACCATTCATTAATATTATAGTTGAATAGCGGCTCATCAATAATAGAAGGATCAGGACGGGAAATAACTTTAATACTCGTGCCACTTTGATTAGCAACTAATTTGATTTTTTGTGCATTAGTACTATCGGCAAAAAGTAAAAGAAGAATAATGAGGACATTTGTTCGTTTCATACGCCACTTTTATGAGTTTATTTCCATTCGATGCTCAGTGCTTGGTTAAGGTATTCAATTGGTATTGCAAAGCTAACACCTTCTACTCCTAAACCTACCAATTTGGCATTAACAATTCCTACCAGGGCACCTTCTTTATTAACCAATGCACCGCCGCTGTTACCACCATTCACGCTGACGTCTGATTGTAGGAAGGTTTTGTCGGAGAATTTACGCTTGGCTGAAATAATTCCCTTGGTCACAGTTTGACCCAAATGGATATCTTTCGGTGTGCCTATAGCATAGACATCGCTCCCTATTCCCGCTAACCTTGTCGATCTATGAAGAGTAGTGGTGAACGTACTGTCAACCTTTAACAAGGCCAAGTCAAAAATAGGATTACTCCGTATAACACGTGCGGACTTGGTTGTGCCATCAGAAAATAGGATAGTGACTTCTGTGCTGTCGGCTCCAGCTACATGGTAATTGGTCACAATGTATCCGTCTTTTGAAAGGATACAACCACTACCATGTCCTTTTGGCAACTGAATAGTAACCACTGACTTTACAGCATCTTCTAAGTTATAGTTATCGTTTGGTGCACTTTCTAATGTTAAAGTGGGAAGGGATTTAATCTTTTCTGTAACAGTGGCTTCCACATTTTGAAGGGCAGGTTGAATTTCTGGATCCTCCAACAGTTGAATCAATAATTGTTCGAGGGCATCTTTCATTAAACCTAAATGATCGCTGGTCTGATTGAGTTGAAAATTGGAGGTGACTACGTACTTCTTTTGAAACCACCCCCCTTTTAGAAATAACTCGTCAAATTGTACAAGGCAATTGAGTTGTACCTGACTGTATTTCCCAACAACGTTGAACTGTAAATGGTCAATGAGTAGGGCACATTCTATTCTGTCGTAGATGTTTAAACTAAATTTTTGCAAAGCATTAGTATCCAAGTGCTTGTGTTGAATAAGAAATTGATTGCAGGCATCCATGAGGTAGTCACTTTTTGCTTCTACAAGCGCTTCTTGCACTGCGGTATGTTCAGCGTTACCCTTAAGGTAATCGGTGTAATTTTCGAAATAGCTAATTTTTGTTTGCTTTGACTTGATATCTAAAATAACCTCCTCAACGACTAATTGACTGTCTTTTGGCTTTCCAACGGGAATCGACAAGAGGGGAGAAAGGCGGATGTATTTGTTGTTTGCCGCTACCAGTGCATCATCAATTAACTGAGTCGAATTGAGGTAGCCTTCTAATTTTTGCAAAATCAAAAGCTGTTCTGTGTTTTTCTTGTAAACACAACTATCCACACCAAGAAACAGTGTGTCAGTTACCAATCGTCCTGCTAATCCAACTTCCTTTGTACGTAAAGCATAAATACTACAACCCGGTGTGCGTGCTTTTAAAGTAATCGATTGTGATTGCATTTTATGCAAAGAAAGCAACAACGAGAAGACCAGCCCAATGACAATTCTATTGATCATTCTGGTTCTAATTTAGTGAGTTTCGGAAAGGAAAAAAATGAATTAGCAAAAGTTAGCGTTACCGCCGGCCAATACTAGATGAATTTGCACTTCCGACTGGCAAATGCACACATTCTTAACAGGATGAGTCCATGTTTGAACCGCGATATATTCGTCGTTCCATAAGTACGCTCTCTATAGCGAATTGGTACTTCTACGATTCTAAGGTTGAGTTTATGAGCACCAAACAACAAGTCAAAGTCACCAAAAGGGTCAAATTCACCAAAATACTTCCTGTTGGCCATTAGTTGAATGTAATCTTCCCTAAACATCACTTTTGTACCGCACAATGTATCTTTAAAACGTTGTTCTAAAAGCCAAGTAAAGGCCCAACTAAAGAAATGGTTGCCCAAGTAATTCAGAAACCGCATGGCTTCTTTATCCATAGGATAAACCAGGCGTGTCCCATTAATAAAATCACCTTTTCCACTCGCAATGGCATTGTAGAATTTAGGGATGTCCTCTGGCGGAACAGTCAAATCCGCATCTAGTATCATCAGGATATCGCCAGTAGCCAT
>CANGWA010000081.1 GCA_947457335.1 Sphingobacteriaceae bacterium | reverse complement strand
AATGATGGGATTGTAATGTTCCTCAACAATCGTACGAATGCCCGGTCCGTTGGGATCAAGCGCTTCCGCCAAATCTTGTCCCGCGCAAAACGCCTTTCCTTCACCAGTTAAAACAATGGCGCGCACGTTATCGTTGTGTTGCACCGCCTCCAAGGCCTCTATCAACTGAAGCGCCATTGGGCGGTTGAAACTATTGAATTTATCGGGACGGTTGAAGGAGATGGTCGCAATGCCATCGGCAATAACGGAGGTGATTAGGCTCATGGTTGAAATAATGTATGGTGACGAAATTACCGAATTGTAAAACACGTTCCTAATGTCAGCCTATGGATAACGCGTTAACGTGTTTATCCTGAAAGGACAACCGTTTAGCTGACGGCGATACAAAAAATTGGCTTTTGTATTCGATATTTAATGTTTGTAAAGAGCGGTTCTTCTTTATATTTGACATTGGAGTGGACACCGCTTTTCTGAACTCCACCAGACTTCATACTAGTGAACAGACACATTTATTGGCTAGTCCTTTTTCTCACGCTTACCGGCAGCATTCTTGAAGCGCAGGTCGACACCGCTTATACCGCTGTAGGGATGCCCAATGTCTCGATCACTCATCAGCTCTATTACCTTGAAGACCCATCTGCTCAATTACAATACACTACCGTTCAACAGCCCGAATGGCAGTCTAAATTTGTGCAGCACAAGGGCCAATATAGTGCTAGTTTTGGATTAACCCATTCCGATTATTGGTTTCGCATTGTTGTAAAAAACGGGGTGGCCGCAACGGAAAAGTATTTAGAATTTGGTTATCCCTTTTTAAACCAGTTGGATGTTTATTTCACCGATTCCACCGGGAAGATGCAGCATTTTTTAGTCGGCGATCATTTCCCCTACCATCAACGGCAAACTGAAAACAAGAATTTTATTTTCGATCTCTACCTGCACCCCCAGGAGGTAAAAACCATTTATGCGCACATCACGAGTGATGGTGAGGTGACGAGTTTCCCGGTCCGTATTGTTGACCATGCCACCTTAACCGATGATGCCGCCGACGAGCAACTTGTTCTCGGTTTCTATTATGGCATTGTTGTATTTGCCTTGTTCTTATCGTTTTTTCTTGGCGCTTCGCTGAAGGAGAATGTCAATTTCCGCTACTTCCTCTACGTAGTCAGCGTGGGGATATTTCAATTTTCGATTGATGGTTTGTCCTTCAAATACCTCTGGCCCAATAATGTTTGGTTAGCCAACCATATCATACCTATGGCTGGGGCTGCTGCCATCTTTTTCCTAATTAAGTTCACACAGTTTTTATTGTTAACGAAGGAGCACACCCCGTTGATTTGCAAAACGCTCAATGTTGTGGCTGGCCTCATCGTGGTATTGTTTGTGTTTGCCATGTTGCCCAACCCCTTCTATGCACTTAGTCTAAGGGCATTGAACATCATGGTTCTTGTATCGAATCTACTCATTTTAATTGCAGCGATACGGGTATACCGCATGGACTACCGTCCCGCTCGCTACTTTCTGTTGGCCTTTTTGTTATTGATTGTTGGCAGTACGATAGCACTGTTAAAGAACATTGATCTGCTACCCCGTACATTTATCACAGAATACGGCATTCAACTGGGATCAGGTATCGAGATCATTTTCCTTGCCTTTGCCTTGTCTGAAAAAGTGCGGACATTGAAAGATGAAAAGCAAGCGGCACAAGAATCCCTTTTACGGCAGTTAGAGGAGAATAACCGGCTAGAGCATGAACTCAATGTGGAATTGGAGAAAAAAGTGATTGAGCGGACTTTAGAATTGCAGCAACAAAAGGAGTTGGTTGAAGAGCAAAAAAGTTTGATTGAAGAAAAACACAAAGAAATCACAGACAGCATTAACTACGCTGAGCGGATTCAAAAGAGTTTCATGGCTTCCCGGCAATTGCTCGCAAAGGAGTTGGCCAGTTACTTTCTAATTTTTCAACCGAAGGATGTGGTGAGTGGCGACTTTTATTGGGCGGCAAAGTTGCCTAACGGGGAATTTGTGTTTGTGATTGCTGATAGCACGGGACATGGCGTACCAGGTGCCATTATGAGTATTCTCAATATTTCGGCACTCGAAAAATCTATAGAAACAGAAAGTAATGCAGGTAAAATACTCAACGCCACCCGATCGACCATAATCGAACGGCTAAAGAAAGACGGTAGCGAAGAAGGCGGAAAAGACGGTATGGATGCAGCATTGTTTATCCTTAATCCCTCCAGAACAAAAATCACTTATGCATGCGCAAACAACTGTCTTTGGGTGGTGCGCAACGGCGTGTTGATTGAATTGGAATGTGATAATATGCCGGTTGGCAAGCACGACAGGGACCATCAATCGTTTACCACCTTTGAATTTGAAGTGCAGGAAGGCGACCTGATTTATGCATTCACGGATGGTTTACCTGATCAATTTGGTGGGCCAAAGGGAAAAAAATACAAGTATGCTCAATTAAAACAATTGCTCATCCATGCAGCAGAATGGCCATTGCAGGAGCAAGAAGAAAAAATTCTACAGGCCTTTTCTGAATGGAAAGGCAGCTTGGAACAAGTAGACGATGTAACCCTTGCGGGCATTCGGATTTAAAAATGCTCTACCGGTAACAATCGGTTTTTTGATCCCTTGAGTTTTGGTAAAATATTTTCTGTTTGTTTTTGGATTGCAGTGATAAGACTCGTCAGGATTTTCTTTTTGATAAAATGCCGGTGAACAGCAATGCCGATGGTACGATACGGTATGCTGCCTTTGAATTCACTCAAGTGTTTTTTATCTTGATGACTCATGTTGTGCGTAGCCAAATACGGCAAAAGTGTTGTGGCTTTGTTCGCCTTCACAAAGCGCATTAAACTGTCGATAGATCCTGCTTTGAAATCGAATTGGAGTCCCGACGCCATTGCCCCTTCTTTAATATCGCAGAGGCTCAGCACTTGTGTACGCATACAATGTCCCTCTTCCAGCAAGCAAAGATTAGAATCGGCTGCATCTTCGACCTTTATTTTATGGTGTCTTTTGCGACCAGCATCGTAAAACAAAAATGGTTCGTCATACACTACCTGTTCAATAAGTTCCGGTTCGTTCAATGGTACGGAGAGAATTCCCAGATCAATGTCCCTGTTTTTTAATCCCCTTACAATCTCTTGCGTGGTTTGTTCGCGCACGCTGATATGGAGCGAGGGGAAATCCCGGGCAAACTCTTGTAAAAACAAAGGCAATAAAAAAGGGGCCACAGTGGGGATAACGGAGATGGTAATTTGTCCCGATACTTCCCCTTTTAGTTCTTTCACCATTTCCTTCATGCCATCAATTTCATGAACGATGTGTTTAAGTCGTCGAAGGACGAGGACACCTTCTGCGGTTATTTCCACTGGTTTTTTCTTCCGGTCGAAAACCGCCACCCCTAGTTCCTCCTCAAACTTGGCGATCATGGTACTGAGGGTGGACTGGGTGACAAAGCATTTTTCAGCAGCCAATTCAAAATGCTTGAGTTCTGCGACAGCTAAGAGGTACTTAAATTGATGTATATTCATTGAAAAAATCGATATTGACATCTAAAATATCGTTTTTATCTATAAAATACCAGTTCTATCTTTGAATCCTAAACCAAACCGTTATGCTTAAACAACTTCTATTGCTCACTTCTTTCTCCGCCACCTTGGCGATGGCACAGGGACCTTCATCCGAAAGCAAGTGTCCCTTTCACATGGGCATGAATGCCGCAACAAGCAACTCAGCAACCACTTCAGCACCGGCGAAGGGCAATGGCACGAGTAACAGTGATTGGTGGCCCAACCAACTAAACTTGTCGGTATTACGACAGCACTCTACCTTATCGAATCCGATGGGGGCGCAATTCAATTACGTGCAAGCTTTCAACACATTGGACTATAAAGCACTCAAAGCAGACATTCAAAGCTTACTCACCACTTCTCAGGATTGGTGGCCAGCTGATTTCGGCAACTACGGCCCGCTCTTCATTCGTATGGCGTGGCACAGTGCAGGCACCTACCGCACGGGCGATGGACGTGGCGGTGCCTCAGCTGGTCAGCAACGGTTTGCACCCTTAAACAGTTGGCCTGACAACGCCAACCTTGATAAGGCCCGCCGTTTGTTGTGGCCCATCAAACAAAAATACGGTAACAAAATCTCTTGGGCAGATTTAATGATCTTGACAGGAAATGTAGCCTTGGAATCGATGGGCTTCAAAACAATCGGTTTTGCCGGTGGTCGCGCCGATGTGTGGGAACCGGAAATGGATGTGTATTGGGGGTCAGAAAAAAAATGGCTCGAGGACAATCGGCACAGCAGTGGCCGTGGCCTAGAAACGCCGCTTGCAGCGGTACAAATGGGGCTCATTTATGTCAACCCAGAGGGACCCAATGGCAACCCCGATCCGAAATTAGCTGCCTTAGACATTCGTGAAACCTTTGGCCGCATGGGCATGAACGATGAAGAAACAGTGGCATTGATTGCTGGGGGACACACCTTTGGCAAGGCGCATGGCGCAGCGGCTGCCTCCTACGTTGGCAGGGAGCCTGAAGCTTCGCCGATTGAATCTCAAGGCATGGGGTGGCAAAGCGCTTACGGCTCAGGCAAGGGTAAGGATGCGATCACCTCTGGTTTAGAAGTGACGTGGACAACAAAGCCAGCACAATGGACGCACGACTATTTCCGCATCCTCTTCAACAACGAGTGGGTATTGATCAAGAGTCCTGCCGGCGCCCACCAATGGGTCGCAAAAGATACCACCGCTTATATCCCTGATGCCTTTGATGCAAAGAAAAAACACCGTCCCACGATGCTCACCACCGATTTATCGCTCCGTTTCGATCCGGTATATGAAAAAATCTCACGCAACTTTCTCAACAATCCCTCTGCATTTGAAGACGCCTTTGCAAAAGCATGGTTCAAACTCACGCACCGCGACATGGGTCCTGTGAGTCTTTACTACGGTCCAGAGGTCCCCAAACAAACCTTTATTTGGCAAGACCCGCTACCGGTATACACTTGGCAATTGCCTAACGCCAGTGATCTTGAACAATTAAAAACGAAAATTCTTGCTGCTGGATTGAGCACACGGGAATTGGTTGAAACCGCTTGGGCCTCTGCCTCTACCTTCAGAGGATCAGACAAACGCGGTGGTGCAAACGGTGCACGCCTTCAGTTGGCACCTATGAAAAATTGGGAGGTCAACAATCCACCACAGCTCGCCAAAGTATTGAAAGTCTACACCACCATTCAAACCGAGTTCAACAAAAACAACGGTGCGAAGAAAATATCGATAGCCGACCTTATTGTACTAGGTGGTTCTGCAGCCATTGAGAAAGCAGCCGAGGAAGGAGGATTGAAAGTCACCGTTCCCTTTACGCCAGGCAGGACAGATGCCACGCAAGAACAAACCGATGTAACCAGCATGGCGGTGTTGGAACCAATGGCCGATGGGTTCAGGAATTACTTAAAAACCAAGTACACCATGGCAACAGAACAATTGTTAGTAGACAAAGCGCAACTTTTAAACCTAACGGCACCGGAAATGACCGCCTTGATTGGTGGCATGCGTGCACTGAATGCCAATTACAACGGCGCCAAAACGGGCGTGTTCACCACTCGTCCCGGCGCCCTCACTAATGACTTCTTTGTTAATTTATTGGACATGAATGTTGTTTGGAAAGCCATAGGAGCAGACCAAGAGGTATTTGAAGGACGTGACCGCAAGTCTGGCGAAGTAAAATGGACAGCGTCGCGGGTCGATTTGATCTTTGGTTCCAATTCCGAATTGCGCGCCATTGCAGAAGTTTACGCAGCCGACGATGCCAAGGAAAAATTTGTGAACGACTTTATTGCCGCGTGGGTGAAAGTGATGAATAACGATCGGTTTGATTTGAACCGTTAACAGGAATAAATAAATGAAATGAGGACTGTTGTGTTGCGGCAGTCCTTATTTTTTATTCAGAAAATCCATTACCACTTCTTCAGCTCGGATGCAAGCAGCTTCGAGGTTTTCGTTGAGGATAGAAACATCAAACAAGGATGCCGTTTCCAATTCCTTTTCCGCTTTAGCAATGCGGCGTTCGATAGACTCCTTGCTATCTGTACTGCGTGAATTGAGGCGTTGTTCGAGGATGTGAATAGATGGCGGCATAACAAAAACGGCCAAGGCTTTATCGCCGAACTGGGATTTTAAATTCAATCCCCCTTCCACATCGATATCAAAGATAACTGCTTTTCCTGTGGACCACACCCGTTCCACTTCACTCTTTAAAGTGCCATAATGGGTTCCTGCATACACCTCTTCCCATTCTAAGAAATCGCCATTTTCGACACGGCGCATAAATTCATCCCGCGTGAGGTAGTAGTAATCCTTTCCGTTCTCCTCCACCCCCCTTTTAGCACGGCTGGTTGCTGAAATGGAAAAGTCGATACGATTGGGAAACGTTTTAAGCAGGTGACGAACCAATGTGGTTTTTCCCGATCCCGAGGGAGCAGAAAAAATGATCATTTTTCCGGTTGCCGATTCCATGCGTCAAATATAAGCATTCTGAGGATGGAAGGAAGCGTTCCCCCTTACAACGGTGACGATACAAGGAGCATAAATTGCACTAATTCAGTCCCTTTACCTGTTATCCAGCACCATTTCCGTTCGTAAATTATCCATGTCACACGCCAATTTTTGGGCTATTTTTGCGCCATGCGTTTTTTAATCTACACCCTTGCACTTTTTTTCGCACTGCACCTTAGCGCTCAAGCACCTGGTAACAACAATGCCATGATGAAGGCGATGAAGGACATTAAGGGGCGTGTATACGGAACCCTCGTCGATGCAAAGACGGGGAAACCAGTGCCTTTTGCCCCAGTGGTTGTACTGTGGTATAACAAGGACAGTTTAATGGGGGGCGCCATTGCCGATGATAAAGGCGAGTTCAACATTGAAAATTTGCCACCGATGGGTTCGTTTCGGTTTCGGGTAAAATATGCAGGTTACAAGACTTATGAAACCAAAATCTACATTCAGATGCCCAACAAAATTGAGCAGGATTTAGGTGATATTAAATTGCAGATTGACGAGAAAATGTTGGAAGTGGAAGTCACTGCAGAAAAAAGCAACGTTTCTCTTTCAATAGACAAGCGGACCTATAACGTGGACAAAGATTTATCAGTGAAAGGTGGGACTGGAGTGGATGTGATGAAGAACGTACCAGGCGTCACCGTAGATTCAGAGGGCAATGCCCAATTGCGCAACCAGAGTCCAATGATCTTTGTAGACGGCCGTCCCACCAATCTCACCTTGCAACAAATTCCTGCCGATCAAATTGAGCGTGTAGAGGTCATCACCAATCCCTCCGTGAAGTACGACGCTTCGGCGAGTGGTGGTATTTTAAATATTATATTAAAGAAAAACGCAAAGCCCGGTTACAATGGCATGGTGATGTCGTATGTGGGGACAGGCGACCGTTATGGCGGAATGATGAATTTGAATGTAAAAGAGGGAAAATGGAATTTCACCTCCATGTATTCTTACAACCAAGGCATCAATTACACAAAAGGGTACACCAAGCGCACGCAACTCGATTCAGTAAAGAGCCCATCTGGTTATTTCAATCAAGACAATAACACCTTTCAGCGCATGCAATTTAATTTTGCCAAATTGGGAGCAGATTACACCATTTCTAACCGGCAAACCATTAGCTTAAATGGCATGTTGATGGGCGGAAACATCAAATCTTCCGACAAACAAGGTTTTTCGATACTTGACAAAACCGAAGCGTTACGCATGAGCGGTGTAAGGCTCAATGATCAAAGTGCCAATTGGCAAAACACCAATGCACAACTACTCTACCGCCGCACCTATGCCAAACCTGGAAAAGAATTAACGGCTGATTTGAATTACAATTACACTACCTCTAAAAACGGCTATCAGTTCAATACATGGGCCTTTTTGAACCCAGACACGTTGCATATTCCCTATACTGTTCAGAAAAACAGTGGATATGGACTTGCCAACCAGTATGTCTTTCAGTTGGATTTTGTGAACCCAGAATCCGACACCAAGAAATTCGAAGCGGGCATGAAGTCCTACTACAAAGAATCGAGCAGTGTCAACAATGCCTCTAGCAGTAACGATAAGGTGGATTATTACTCACACGATTCGGTTATGAGCAACAACTACCGCATCACCGACATGATTAATGCCGCCTATGTGAACTATTCATCAAAAATGAAATGGGACATTAATTATCAAGCAGGCTTGCGTTTTGAGCAATCGTATTATTATGGTAAAATTTTGGACAAGAACCAGACGTTCTCCTATAATTATCCTGGCACCAGCAACGCTATTTTAAAATCATTGTTTCCTGGTATTTACTTTTCAAAAAAATTCTCAAAAGGGCATGAGTGGCAGTTGAATTTCAGCAGGAAAATACAACGCCCTAATTTCTTCCAACTCATGCCGGTGGTGATGTTTGCTGACAAACAGAATTACCGCATTGGCAACCCTTCGCTTCGACCAGAGTTTCGAAACATCAGTGAATTGAATTACAATAAAACGTACGACAATGGCAGCTACTTAGGAAGTGTTTATTTCCGATACGAAGAACAACCCATTACCGATGTGGCCTATCCATCGGTTGAAGATCCCACTGTATTGGTCAACACAACCGTTAATGGTAAAAACAGTTTCCGTTACGGCACCGAGCACACCTGGAAACACACTTTTGTAAAGAAATTTGACCTGACACTTAACGTACAAGGGTTCTACCTTTACATGAATGGAAAAGTAGTACCAACCGAACCAGAAGTCACTACAAAAGGATTTGCCGCTACTACTAAAATGACCTTTGTATATAGGATGCCAAAATCATGGAGTGCACAATTAAACGCCAGTTACGAAACACCAAGAATTTTGTTACTGGGTTATACCCTACCTGTATACGGCATGGATTTGTCTGTGAACAAAAACATCAACATGAAATGGATGTTTAACTTGACCTTGAGCGATGTATTTAACACCCGCAGAATGGGTACCATTTATGACACACCTTATTACAAACAAGAACTTTCCCGCAGAAGAGAAACGCGTTACCTACGGTTCAGTGTGACTTACATCTTCGGTAAAATGGATGCTTCCATTTTCAAACGCGGCAAACAGATGCGCGGCATGGGTGATAACCAAGGGAATTCTGATGGACTTGATTTTGGAAGATAATGACACAACAAATTCATATTGACGGCATTCGTCTTTATGCCTTTCATGGCTGTAACGACGACGAAGCTGTAACGGGGGGCACATATTTAATAGACGTATGCATTGATGCTGATTTTTCTAAAGCAGCCCACAGTGATGTACTCGCCGACACGGTCGATTATTGCACAGTATACGAAATCTGCAAAAAAGAAATGGCTATTAGGGCAAAACTCATCGAGGTCGTCGTGCGCCGGATACATACTTCTTTAAAAGCTTCCTTTCCTGAGGCCGCCCACATTCGCGTGAAGTTAACGAAGGTGGATCCACCCATTCCCGGTGATGTGGCCAGCGTTAG
This sequence comes from Sphingobacteriaceae bacterium, assembly GCA_947457335.1. Lineage (GTDB taxonomy): Bacteria > Bacteroidota > Bacteroidia > B-17B0 > Aurantibacillaceae > Aurantibacillus. Next base: position 393 of record CANGWA010000081.1, on the reverse strand, counting down.
CGTGGTCATGGCGGGTTAACTTGAAAACCCTACCTTTGCAGTATGTCTTTACCTATCATTTCTGCAAACAGTTTTCCTGCACATGCTGGTGAATTAGTAGGCTGGCAATTCAAGAACAACGCCATCTTCTCAGTTTTTGAATTCAAAAATTTCAAAGACGCATTTGCATTCATGACCCGCGTGGCTATGGAAGCTGAAAGCAGGCAACACCACCCCGACTGGCACAACGTATACAACAAAGTCACTATTTCCCTTCACACCCACGATGCTGGAGGGGTGACCGAAAAAGACATTCAACTCGCATTATTTATTAATCAGCTCTACCATGGAATTTGACAACACGGTCCGCACCGAACTCAACACCTTAGGTGAATTCGGTTTAATCAAGCATTT
>CANGWA010000080.1 GCA_947457335.1 Sphingobacteriaceae bacterium | reverse complement strand
CCCATTGTAAGCGTACAGGCGAGTTTTGCAGTTTAGTTTTCCATTCATCGCGGTTAGCAAAAAGAGAAGCATCAAAATGAGAAATACAGCAATTGGCTAAAGCCCATTCAAAACCACTACGTTTTATTTTAATTGATAAGATATGTTCTTGCCCATCTTTGGTAGCCCAACCAGCACGGTACATCATCCACAAAAAAGAAGGCTTAATCCATGTCATACGTGCCATTTTAAAAGGTGGAACAAATTTTTGGTTTACTACTGCAGGTTCTGCTATCTCTTTTCTGTAGGCTTGGTAAACAGTGATTGTTTGCTCATCAAATACAGCACGGATTTGTTTTTCTAGCATTACAAATCCAATACTTTCTTAACAGCCTCTTTAATTTCGTCAAGTGTAGCTTTATCAATAGAGCCAAGTTTTTCAATCAACCGTTCTTGCGATAGTGAACGAATTTGAAAACAATCAGCAGAAGAAGATTTAGAAAGTCCGTTTGTTGTGTTTGGTTCAATTTTTACCATCCACGGAGCAATATCGTATCGTTCTTTCCAGTCGGTAATGGGTACAATTACTTTTAGAGGCAATTTGCCCAGTCTATCATCATTTATAATAATAGCAGGTCGTTTCTTTTGAATCTCAGCACCCTTTGTAGGGTCAAGATCAATCAACCAAATTTCACTTTGTTTCATAAAAATGTTCAAAATCTAGTGAAGTAAAAGCGGTTAAATTTTTATCGGTTGCATAATCATTGTACAACTCGTTAGCAGCCAATTCCATTTGGTGGCTCATCTCCTCTTTTTTAATGGATTTGATGGTTTCTTCTACCACATAAAACCTTTTGGTAAGCGGTAGGCGTTTAATTTCTTGTATAATCTCTAAAGCTTGCATACTTTTTATTTTTAAATTGTGATACTCATAGCATTGCTCAAAGCTTGTTTAAGGCGTTTGTTGGCAATGGCGATGTCAATCATATTACAGATAGAATTTTTCTGTACTTCGTCTAGTTCTTCCAATAAACGTACCTTTTGTAAAAGCGGTTCATTAACAGTATGTACTTCTGTGCCGTTGTTCTTGGCTTCAAAAAACTCTACTACATTAATATCCAAAACATTGGCAATACGCTGTAAGATATTCATTGTAGGGTCGCTTTTGCCTGTTTCTATTCTGTTGTATTGTACTCTGTTCATAGAAAGCTTATCGGCTACCTCTTGTTGAGAAAGTCCTTTTTCTTTCCTAATGCGTTTGATTTGCTCTGCAATATCCATTTGATATGAATTTATGATACTGCAAAGTTACAAAATTAGCTGTTTTAATCAATATGAAACAAAATAGTGTTAAATAATTGTAGCAATATAGTTTCTTTTTGTAGTTTAACTCTTCGCAGAGATTCCGTTTTCGGGACTCCTGCGAGGAAAAATTTTAACCAGATAAGTGGCCGAGAATTTTGACCGGTTGTAAATGCAGATTACTGAATTGAGTTATATTGTTTGGCACAAGCGAGACGCTTGCACCAGAGGGGGATTGAAGGGAATTCATTGTATTCGCCACTGGTGCTCGTGATTATTGGGGGCCTGATCAGTTCAACTTTGCTTTCTCGATTAGTGACTCCGGTCATGGCTAAATTGCTTCCACCAAAGGTAGAAGTGCTTGGGGAGAAGCCTGGGGATATACCCTTGGATTAAGACCACATTAGATTGTGGGCTATTTTGTTGAAGTTACATCTGTAAGTTTGGTTTTGAAGATTTAACAAGCTTGGAACTTGGCTGCATACCTGACCAAATCAAGACTATTTTTCCGTAAACCATTGTAATTACCGTACTTAGCTATTAATTGCTACATGAAACATGTAAGTAATAAACTGATATTTAATTATTTGCCCGTCCCGTTCACCTTACTTTTGCAAATGAGAATGACCACCATTAATAGGTATTGACTAAAACTATAGTAAACCAAAAAATTCTATAATTATGAAACTGAATTTATTTGCCGTGATTGTATGTCTTATGACCATTTCCTGTTCAAAAAAGAATGACGACCCAGTTGCAGCACTGCCTAATCAAACTGATTTTGACATTTCAACGATTGAAAAAAGGGTTTATGCTTTTGGAGACACTGTAAAGGCTGACATGAACATTAAACCCAATTATGATATCAAGGAAATTGAGCCCCAATATATCATATACACTAGCTTCAATCCCAGAAAAACAGATGGCGCAGCTTATTTTCTACCAAAACAATCTGCTAATGGCTCAAATCCATTTGTTTATAAGTTTCGTTTTCCGTTAACCAACCCGGACTTAAAGGGAAAGGCGGGAGCACGAGTAATCATATTTACTTCGTACACCAAACCTCAAGCTAATACTGCTACTGGAGATAAAGTAGTAGAATTTGATGTCGTGCTGAAATGAGATTAAGGATTACCTTATACTCACTGTTTTTTTTGTTTTTTGCAACGCTGACCTCGCACGCCCAAACAGCTGGGCAAGCTCGAGTTACAATTACGGCTACCCGAATTTATGCAGGTGTTAATGGTGATGGCGGAACAGACGAGTATACTTGGAGAATACGCGCTAACAATGGCACGGATTATTGCATCACGATTGATGGAGAAAGCCAATGGTATCCCATTAATCAAATCTTAGTAAATAATGCGATAATCTCTAACATGGATTTCGATATTCCGCTTGCATTGGACGCTTGGGAAGATGATAGTGGTTCGAGATGTCTTTATTATGGTGGGGATTTGTTCACTGACGGAGATGATCTTAGATGTACAGAGCAAAGCAGTATCAGATTATCAAGTCTTCAGCCAGGTATAAATAATACTGTTGTACGTTACTATTGCGGATTTAACTATGGAGTTGAGTACACCATTTCCTACGTCCCACCAGTGCCTGATAGACCAACTATTACTCGTAGCGTGGGCGGCCTAGCCTGTCCAACAGAGACTATTCAGTTATCGACAAATAACTATTTTTCACCCCCATTTCAATCCTCTATTACTCTCAGTTGGGAGTATCGCATACCCAAGATTATCCAATATGAAGATTGGATTGATAATCCCGCCTATTGCGGAAACGATGGATTTTCGTGTTTTGACCCAGGGGATGAACCTGGATGGACTCCACCCGCTTGCTGCTCTGAGCCACCACTTATTTGGGGCACTGTTACCCAAGATATCGGAACTCCTTGGCAAGCTATTGGATCAACTATAGGAACTAGTTCACTCTCTTTGTTATTGTCATCTTTGGATTTAAGCTCGTTGGATCAACCATTGTTTATATTGTTTCGAGTTAGATCCAGTTCGGGCGGAAAGACAAGTGCCTATAGTCAAACCAATCAATTGGATGTATCTCCCTTGGCTCCTACCATTGGAAGTACTGTCATTACAAAATCATGTCAAAATACCGCCACGGGCTCAATCACTATTTCGGGCGTAGTAGGCACAACAAATGATTACAGGGTATTTGCCATAAAAACTGACGCTCTAGGAAATCCCATTACAGGTACCGGTGGGTTTGGAACGACAGTGAATTTTAGCGGCTCATCTGCGACCATTCCAGGCTTAAGTGAAGGTTTTTATCGATTGGAAGTTTACAATGCATCTTCTCCTGGCTGTGTTACCATGCAAAACAATGTGAAGGTCGAAAACTTTGATAATCTATCCCTTTCTCCTCCGCCTTTGGTCGCTCAAAATGTAAGCTGCTTCGATGGTTTAGATGGTCGAATTGTTGCTTCCATAACGGGCGGTAAACCGGGTGCAACGATCACCTATACACTTTCGTCAGCCAAGCTATCTTATAATAATTCTAACAACACGGGCGATTTTATAAACTTAAAGGCGACTGATGATTACATTATAACTGCAACTGACAATTGTATGCCTTTGGTGACATCGAGTGCAATTACTGTTACCCAGCCCACTCAAGTTACCGCCACTTATACAAAGCAAGACCCTACCTGCCTCAATCCAAACAATGGGGCGCTTACGGTTTCAAATGTTCAAAAAGGATCGGGCACTTACAATTATTACTTGTATCAATGGTCAACAGAAGTGCATAAAATTATGAACACCAGTGCAACTTCTTGGAACCTCACCAACCTAGCGGCTGGTTCTTATCGGCTTGACATTAGGGATGCGGCTCGGCCTTTATGTACTGGCTACGAAGCTAATTTCGCTTTAGCCCCTGTCAATCCTCTTTCCATGACGGTATTGAGCAAAGAGAATGTGAGTTGTTTCAAAGCAGATAATGGCACCATTACGTTGTTGGCTACGGATGGCTCCGGTTCTTTTCTCTATTCGCTCATGAACACCACATTAAATGAATCGCATGGGCCTCAAACTTCAGGAACATTCCCGGTGCTTAAGCCAGGCTTTTACACGGCAACCGTTAAAAATAATAATGGCTGTTTTGACACCTTTTCCATTTCTAATATAGAGATTGAAGAGCCGCAAGATATTTCGTTTACGGTCACTACCAAGCGAATCACTTGTCGGGACGATGACAACGGTGAGTTAACGGCAGTAGTTTCAGGTGGAAACGGTGGCTTCGGATATCAGTGGCAATATCTAGATGTAGCAACTTGGAGAGATTATAATCTAACAGGAGGGAAGACAGCAAAAATCTCTGACCTTTTTCCCGGCAAGTATCAATTAATTGTAACGGACAGTAAAACGTGCACCAAAATTTCGCCCGAATACGAAATTGTTAATCCATCGACATTATCGTTTACGAGTGCAGCTCCTGTTCACGTTACGTGCAAGGGTGCAGCAGATGGCAGTATTGCAGTGGCAGCAGCAGGAGGCTGGGGCAGCTACGAATATCAATATTCTTCCAATGGAACAACCTACTTTACCCTTACTGCATCTACTAAGTTAGCCCCAGGCAACTATCAGGTGAGAGTGAAGGATGCAGAAGGTTGTACAACTGATTTTTCATCAGCTATTACAATCACAGAACCCTCGGTAGCTCTTTCTGCCTCTTTTTCAACTTCAAATTTCAACGGATATAAAGTAAGCTGTAGCAATGGCAATGATGGTACAATTCTAATCACCGCCACAGGCGGTAACGGGTCACCATTTCCATCTGGCGTTTACACTTATTCAATAGATGCCGGTTCTTTTGTAACAAGTAATTCCTTTATCAACATTTCTGCTGGCAACCACACCTTCCGAGTAAAAGATGGCCGGGGTTGCGTTTATACTGATGTGGTGAACTTCAATGCACCTGATCCACTTGCAATCCAGCTAGTAGACAAAAATTACATCAAATGCTTTGGCGACAACAATGGTTTTATAGAAGTGATGGCAAAAGATGGTGTTCCCCCTTACCAATATAAAATTGGCACAGGTTCATTTGGTACAGCAAGCCGATTTAATGGCCTAGCTGCAGGTAGTTATCAAATAACCGTACGTGATAAAAACGGTTGTGAGATGATATTGAATGAAAGCATCGATAGCCCTAATCCACCGATAGTCATTAACCTAAGCAAAGATGATGTAAGCTGTTTTGGCTTGGCGGATGGAAAGATAACCGCTTCTATAAGTGGTGGATTTCCCGCTTACACATACGAGTGGATCGGCAGAACAGAAACTGGAAATATTATTCAAGGCTTAGCACCTGGAATCTACACATTGAAAATAACTGATCAAGAATCATGCTCACAAAGCAAATCTATCAACATCGGTCAGCCAGGCGCGCCACTTAGTGCTACTACTTTAGCTACACCGATTCGGTGTTTTGGGGAAACGAACGGAGCAATTGAAATAACTCCATCGGGTGGAACTTCACCCTACACCTACTCCATTGATAATGGTTTTAGTTATCAGGCATCTAATACATTTCTTAATCTGTCGAAAGGCTCTTACAATTTGCTTGTAAAAGACAATAGAGGATGTTCATTTTCTGTTTCAACCAACATCATTGAACCCTCATTACTTTCACCGACAATCGTCAGTTCGCAAAATATTAAATGCTTTGGCGAAAACACAGGAAGTATTTCCGTAGCAGGCATTGGCGGGGCCGCCCCGTATCTCTATTCATTGGATGGTATCGTTTATCAAGCGTCAGGGGTCTTTTCGAATCTGATAGCAGGCAATTACCAAGCAAGAGTGAAAGATGACTATGGATGCATCCGTTCAGTAAACGTACCGCTTACGCAACCTCTTGCGCCTTTAACCGCCACCTATACGATGACCCCCGTGCAATGCAAAGGAAATGCGGACGGAAAAATTGAAACAACCGTTATTGGCGGCACGCAGCCTTACAGTTATGCATGGCTTGGTTTATCAGAAACCACTTCCACCATTGAAGGCCTTGTTGCGAAAACATATCAGCTCACCATCAGCGATGCACAAGGATGTCAGCTTTTAAAATCAATAGAGGTAACGGAGCCATTGATAGCCTTGCAGGCCACTATTGCAAACAAAGCTGATATTACGTGCAACGGTTTTGCTAATGGCAGTTTTAGATTAGATGCCATTGGTGGGTATCCACCCTACCAATATTCTTTTGATGGTGGTGCTTTCAACTCCATTAATGTCTACAATAATTTAGCACCTGCCATTTATTCTCTGAACGTGCGAGATTCGCGCGGGTGTTTGGTGTTTGCATCTGCTGAAATAAAAGAGCCTTTGCCACTAACCGGTACGGCCATTCGGTTAAAAAATGTAAGTTGCTTTAATGGCAGCAACGCAGAATTTGAGGTAGATGCTCGCGGAGGTACACCGCCTTATTCCTATTCAAAAGATGGCGGCTTAACATTCCAATCAGCACCGCTGTTCGGAGCGTTAAAAAAAGATACATACCCTGTTTGGATAAAGGATGCCAATGCCTGTACTTTTTCAATTAACGTTACGATTACGGAGCCAACCTTACTTGAAAGTAGTATCACTAATGTAGTGAACTCTGCCTGTGGCCAGCCAAACGGGGCTGCTCGCGCACTGCCTACAGGTGGAACCACACCGTATCGATACAGTTGGAAAAATTCAGCTAATCAAGAGGTGTCGACTATTCAACAGCCTACTAACTTGTTTGCCGGGTTTTACACCGTTACCATCACCGATGCAAATGGCTGCACGAACACACCCACACAAATCATCAATGACGAAAATGCACCAACAGCCGTTATCTCCAACTCTGTAAATGCCACTTGCTTTGATTCTTCAGATGGTAGTGCTACAGTTTCGGCCACTGGCGGTGCTGGCAGTTATTCGTATGTTTGGTCGGACGCAAAAGCGCAAGCATTAGCAACTGCCTCAAATTTAAAAAGGGGCGATTATGTTGTTACTGTCACGGACGCAAGAGGATGTAAAGCACTGGCTTCTATCACCATCGCTTCACCTACCGCCATTCAGTATAAAATTACTCAGCAAAAATTGCCGCTGTGCAATGAAAGTTGTGATGGAGAGCTTGAACTTACCGGAGAAGGCGGTGTAGCACCGTACACCTACACATGGCTAACAGGCGAATCGGCCATTGGTGGCAAGGCAACGGCTTTGTGCAAAGGCCTTCACCAAGTAAAAATTACCGATGCCGCCAATTGCTTTGCTGTTTTTAACCTAACGATTGATGCTCCTGCTAAGTTAGAAGCCCAAGTAAGTTCTATCAAGCAAGCCACGTGTGCAGAAAGTTGCGATGCTACTATTTTAGTTATCGCCAGTGGTGGAATAGGTCCTTACAAGTTTTTGTGGAGTGATTCGCGGAAGCAAACCACTGCACAGGCCAGTAACCTTTGCATTGGTAGCTATACAGTGACCATTACCGATGTGCAAAACTGCTCGGTGACTAAAACGATTGTACTCGATAAGATAGAACCCATTATAGTAGACCTGGGCAAAGCTACCACGCTTTGCTACGAACAAACCCTTTCATTGGATGCAGGAGTAGCCAACGCCACTTACATTTGGACAAAAGACAAAAATCTTTTCAGTGATAAGAAGATAGTGGTAGTAAAAGATGCAGGCGACTACGAGCTAAAAGTGACGGATAGCAGGGGTTGCTCAGGCACAGGCAGTATTTCTATAGAAACCTCCAGCCGATCTTTTGACGCAAACTTTTTAGGTGCCTCTGGCCTAGTGGTGGGCGATACGCTTAAACTCACAGAAATATGTTTTCCACGTGCCGATTCGCTCCAATGGACATTTGATAAAAGACTAAAGGTTATAAAAAATTCTGAACAAGAACCAGAAGTGTTGGCCACTGAGCCTGGTGAATATGAAATCGTTTTGCGGGGCCGCTATGCCGAATGCATAGATGTAGTCAAAAAAACAACTACCTACTTCAAGCCAGAAGATCGCGATAAAATCAAAGATAAAATGCCACTCGGATTGTACGGCATTAAAAGCGTAACCGCACGACCCAACCCTACCTCTGGCTTGGTAACGGTTGATGTAGAATTGCACCAGCCACAGTTGGTGGCTGCCTTTTTATATGGTTTAGATGGAAAAGAACTGGCCCGGGGCAAAGACCATGAAAAATCAAGGTACCAGTTTGAATTTGACTTAACCAATAACCTGCCGGGCGTTTATGTGGTCATGATCAAAACTGACACTCAAACGAGAACTATTCGTATCATTTTGGCAAAATAACCGATGCGCATCGTCACGACTATTTCTAGATTACGAGAGGCCATCTCAAAAATGAATGTCAGGTTGAGCTTGACGAAACCTGCTTATTTGTGTTTCAATAGCCTTCGCCAAGCTCAGGCTGACATGCTTCGCGCCTTTGCGCCTTCGCGTGAAACTGCATTTTCGTTATCCACTAAGGAGTTTTCTCTCCGGGTTTTTGTGTTACTAATCCTGCTATCTTCTTTCGCAGTCTCATCCATGGCTCAAAACCTAGAATCCATTGGGCAAGCCGATCCCATCAAAATATCAGGTGGCTTCAACGCCACCGGCATTGGCTATGCCGCCACTGGCATCAATGCGCGTAGAGATCCCTTTAACTACTTCCTTACGGGAAATATCAATTTCAATATTTATGGTTGGAGTGTCCCCCTCACTTTTAGTTACTCCAATCAAAATGCATCTTTTCGCCAACCGTTCAATCAATATGGCATCGCACCTACCTACAAGTGGGCCAAGGTATATTTAGGCTATCATAATCTTACGTACTCATCCTACACTCTGGCAGGTCACATTTTTTCAGGTGCTGCCATTGAGTTGACTCCCGATAAATGGCGCTTGAATGTGATGTATGGCCGCTTGAATCAAGCCGTAGAAGAAGATACCATTCGCAATACCATTCCATCATACAGAAGAATGGCCTTTGCCATGAAGGTAGGCTATGGGGATAATAAAAGTTCAGTAGATGTTGTGGTGTTCCAAGCAAAAGATGATGTGGGTTCACTAGCGAGTGCGCCTGTGAAATCGCAAATCTTTCCTGGCGAAAACCTTGTGCTGAGCGTGTTGGGCAAAAAAAGCATCGGCCGTTTTTCGTTGATGGCCGAAGCCGCTACGAGTGCCGTTTCGCGCAATTTGCTGGTAGAAAAAATAACGATGGATAGCCCCAACCTCTTCTCGTATGTGGGTGGTTTGTTTACCCCCCGCGCCAGTTCCGAATACTTCAATGCACTTAAATCGAGCGTGGGCTATATGGGCAAGGGCTACAATGTGCAGCTGAACTACGAGCGCGTAGATCCTGGCTATCAAACCTTTGGTGCCTATTTCTTTAACAATGATATTGAGAATATTACCGTGAGCACCTCGGTGCGCTTGCTTAAAGAAAAGCTGGACCTCTCGGCCAACGTGGGTCGGCAACGCAACAATTTAAAAGAGACGCAAGTCAATGCCGTGAGCCGCGTGGTCAGTGCTTTCACCTTTAATTATACACCTAGCCAAAAGTGGAACGTAAATGGTTCGTACTCCAACTTTACTACATTCACCCGCGTGCGCCCACGCGTAGATCCCTTTTTCAGAAATGATTTGGACACGCTCAACTTTTACCAACTCAACCAAAATGCCAGTGGCGGGGTAGCGTATAGCTTTGGCACAAAAGAAAATAAGCAAGGCATTATCTTCAACGGTAGCTGGCAAGATGCCAACGAAAGCGCCCAAGGTTCTACACCCGGCAATAGCT
>CANGWA010000079.1 GCA_947457335.1 Sphingobacteriaceae bacterium | reverse complement strand
CGGAGGCCTGCGGGGACCCCGTACAGCCTAGTGCCTGCAGGGGTTGGCGAATCAACTACAGCCGGAAAGCCCAACCCTAAAGCGAAAGGGCTGCTAACATTTAAATGACAAAAATCCTTTCGCTTGAGGGGGCGCCCAAAAAATTCAAAAATCATTGCCTTTAATTGATTGGGGCCGTGCGCCATTAAATCCGCCGTTAAATACTGAATCAACTGTGTTTTTCCCTTGGCATTAACGAGTAAGGACACCCCTCTTCAGGCAAATGACCAAACGTGCGGTTCACTTAAAAATTGAAGGCGCTTTAATGCGGACTCGATTCACACCTCAGCCTTGTGCGCTGGGTTATTTAACAAGGCTTTTACGTCTATTATTACTACCTTGTAAGCTTATTTCTGACATCAATTATGAGTCGCGTATTCAACCGAACTAAAATAGTCGCAACCATGGGGCCGGCTACCGCCGATATCAATGTCCTTGAACAGATGTTCTTGGAGGGACTTGATATTTGCCGCATCAATTTTTCGCACGGCGATTATGAAGCCGTGAAGAGCATGATCCATAACATTCGTGCGCTCAATAAAAAACTAAACCGGCACGTCGGTATACTAGCGGATTTACAGGGTCCGAAACTGCGCATTGGCGTGGTGAAAAACAACAGTGCCACCTTGGTGGCTGGCGAAACCATCGACATCACCACCAAGGAATGCGAAGGCGATGAGAAGTTAATTTATATTACCTATCCACAATTTCCCCAGGATGTAAAACCGGGCGAATTGGTATTGATTGATGATGGCAAATTACACTTGGAAGTATTGGAAACAAACAATAAAGACAATGTGCGCTGTCGCATCAAAGTTGGCGGTCCCCTCTCTTCAAAGAAAGGCGTCAACCTTCCCAATACAGCCATTTCCCTTCCTTGTCTCACAGTTAAAGACATTCGTGATCTTGAGTTTGCATTGGAATTTGACTTCGATTGGATTGGCTTATCGTTCGTGAGAAGCGTGACGGATATTGTTGAATTAAAAGACATCATCAAAAACAAGGGTAAACGCGCGCGCGTGATTGCTAAAATTGAAAAGCCAGAAGCCATTCGTGAAATCGACAACATTATTGATGTGGCCGATGGCATCATGGTGGCGCGGGGCGACCTGGGTGTAGAGTTGCCAATGGAGCGAGTGCCATTGCTGCAAAAAATGATTGTGAACAAATGCATCGAGATTGGCAAGCCAGTTATCATCGCCACACAAATGATGGAATCGATGATTACCAGTTACACACCAACCCGTGCTGAAGTGAACGATGTGGCGAACGCGGTAATGGATGGTGCCGATGCGGTTATGCTCAGCGCTGAAACCTCGGTTGGTAAATACCCCGTAAAAGTAATTGAGATGATGCGGCGCATCATCACACAGGTAGAAGAACTCGATACCATTTATTACAAAGAACACTCTCCTGCGATTAAAACCATTACCTACATCACCGATAGTATTTGTTACAATGCCTGTTCGCTTGCTCACCATGCCGGCGCGCAAGCCATTATAAGCATGACTAACAGTGGTTACACGGCTTTCAAAATTTCGAGCCACCGTCCAAAAGCCGCCATTCTCATTTTTACCGACAACCCATCACTGCTCACTTTGCTGAGTCTGGTATGGGGCGTAAGGGGCTACTCTTACGACAAATATGAAAGCACTGACCAAACCATTGATGACATTAAATCCATCATCAAACGCGAAGGTTTGGTGAAAGCAGATGACTTGGTGATTAACATTGCCAGCATGCCGATGAAGGAAAAAGGCAGAACCAATATGATGAAATTGTCGTATATCTAATGTGGCTGAGTGCGCCAAATATTGCGTGCGTGCACGGTTTCTCTACCCGACACGGTGGTATTTCTAAACCGCCATTTGACACTTTGAATTTTGGGGGACACGAAGACGCCCCTGATGCCATTAGTCATAACCGCAACAAAGCGTTGGCGGTACTCGGACTAAACGAAGACCTGGTGTGTCGGTTAAAACAAGTACATGGCACCACCGTGCACCTTGCTACACCTGGTGTGCTCGAAGGCGATGGTCTTGTAACCAATGTGCCCCACCTCGCGCTAGCTATCGGCACTGCCGATTGTTATCCGATTTTATTTCATGATGCCACCAACCACGTGATTGGTGCCGCTCACGCCGGTTGGCGCGGCACTGTGGGCAAAATAGTCGCAGAAGTCCTATTGCAAATGCGCGCCCTTGGTGCCAACCCCGCTACTACACAGGTAGCTATTGGTCCGGGAATTAGTACTGACAAATTTGAGGTCGGCACCGACGTCCTCGACCAATTTGTCGCCGCCGGTTTTCCTTCCTCCTGTCTGCACCACCGCCACATCAATTTAGCCAGTGCTAACCAATGGGTGGCCGAACAAGCAGGTGTGCCTAAAGAAAATATTTCCATCAATGGGCGCTGCAGTACCGGGCCTGATTTTTTTAGTTACCGACGGGATAAAGGGTTAACTGGACGCATGTGGTCCGTTATTTGCATGAGCCGATGAAGAAGACACTAAACCTACTTGCTTGTCTACTCTTGCTGTTGCATGTCAACGGCCAGCAAACGATGATGTTTACGCAGTATACCTTTAATAAAGCGGGATTGAACCCGGCTGCCTCGGGTACGGACCTCAACCAAGAGATGTATTACGCGTTTGGTATTGGCCGACCTTACTATGGATTAAGCGGATCGCCCAAACAAACCTTTGTCAATTTTAGTTACACCATTCGCGAACCACGCAGCATCAGTTTCTGGCAAAACATTGGGCTCTATATCGAAGACGAAGAGTCGGGTTTGTTTTCACAAAATAACGTTTACGCTGGTTATGCCATGCACCGCTTACTGAGAAAAAAAATACTTTTTTCATGGGGCGTTTATGCGGGCATACGCCGTATGGGCAGAAGCTTGGGTGGATTTGATGCCAACGACCCTGCCGTATCAAAAACCACCGACCTTTTGCTTTATCCCGATGTTAGGCCCGGCATTCGCGTCGCGTCGCATAAATTTTTTGCGGGACTTTCGCTCAAACAAATTTCTGTAACCAGCTTGCGTGACTTCAAGGGTAGAAAAATAGGATCGCCTTCTAAACTCACGCCAACAATTTATGCGGAGTACGGACAAAAAATTCCACTTATGGCAAACGTTTTGTTTATGCCGTCTGTAGCGTTGAACCTACCTGTGATTGGACCGCCCGCTATTGATGCAACCGCCATGTTTTATTTATACAACCGTTTAGGATTGGGAGCTGGCGTGCGGGGCACCAGCATGCTCAATGGCATTTTGCAAATACGGTTCTTAAACAACCTCTGCGCTGGCTTTGCCTATGGCTACGCAGTAGGTCCGATGCGTTACGCCCAATCGCAAACATTTGAAGTGATTATAGGCATTACACCTGTGGGCATGGACGTGAAAGTAACGGCTCAACATTCCATCACCCGCTGTCCCGATTTACAATTCTAATGAAACAGGTGCTCACTATATTGCTTTTGTGTTGCGGTTACTTAACGGCACAAGACAAGTATGGTGCCGTTCGCAAAAACCTATTTTCTGGCAATACGGCAATGGCCTATCGGGTGCTGGATTCAATCGCAGCAAAGGAGAAAGTTGCAGACAGTAGCATCTACTACACCGCCTTGTGCGCACTTCAGGAGAACGATTGGAAAAAAGCAAAAGAACAGATTACAAAATTGAGCAAGGCCTTTCCAGCTTTTGGTGAGACCGATTTTCTGATAGGCATGGTGTATTACTTGCGCGAAGACTATGGGAGATGTACAGAAGCGTTTAACCGTGTGCTGAAGAAAAATCCCACCCATTACAAAGCCCTTTATAACCGGGCCATGGCCTATGGCAAAGCCGGCAGTTACGCCTTTGCCATTGAAGATTTGGGCGCTTACCTGCTACTCCAGCCCAACGATGGCGCCGCCTACTATGCCCGCGCTTATTGGTTAGAATTTACCGAACAATACCAAGCTGGTGTAGCAGATTATGAAAAGGCCATCCAAATCAATCCTAAGAATTTTGATGCTTACATCGGTTTGGCCTTCTGCTGGTCCAAACTCAACGACCGTGCAAAAGCTTGTGAAGTCATTGAGCGCTGCATTCATGAAGGAAGTCAAATTGGTGCCGATATAAAGAACATTTACTGCCGATAAGATGCCCATTACTGTTATAGATGTTGTACAGTTCAACGAATTGAAAAAAAAATTCGCCGTGTTGGATGTGCGCAGTCCCTCTGAATACGCTTACGCCCACATTCCCGGAGCACTTTCATTTCCCATCTTTACCGATGAAGAACGCAAAATAATTGGCACCCTTTACAAACAAACCAGTCGGGAAGCCGCCGTGATAGAGGGTCTCAAATATTTTGGCAACAACCTTGCCGATAAGGCCATTGCGGCCATGGACTTGGTGAAACAATCGGGCAAAGATTCTTCCGCAGTTATCGTGCATTGTTGGCGGGGGGGGATGCGCAGTGGCGCCATTGTATGGCTACTGAATTTATTCGGCATACAGGTTTACCAACTGAGCGGCGGTTACAAGGCATGGCGCAACGCTACGTTAGAGCGGTTGGAGGTGCCTCGTTCCCTCAAATTAATTAACGGATATACCGGCAGTAATAAAACAGGTATTATCAATCGCCTTGCGGCAACGGGTGAGCCGGCCATTGATTTAGAGGGGTTAGCTGGACACAAGGGGTCTGCTTTTGGTAATTTGGACATGGTTCCCCAACCCTCTCAAGAGCAGTTTGAAAATTTATTATCAGAAGCGCTGCGGCAGTGGGACGAGTATAAACCAGGGGCATCGATTTGGCTCGAGGCCGAAAACCAACGCATTGGGCTGCGCAACATACCCACACCTTTCTTTGCACAGATGAAAGCCGCGCCACATTATTACTTGATTGTTCCCTTTGATGTGCGTCTTGATTTTATCACTAAGCATTACGGAAAACACGATACTGAAAAAATTATCAATGCCATTGTGCGCATTCAAAAAAAACTAGGCGGTAAGGAAACCCGCGAATGCATTCATTTAATGCTAGAGGGCAACATCAAAGAATGCTTCAGAATATTGTTAGCTTATTACGACCGCCTTTACTTGCGCAATTCTCCTCCACCAGAAGACCCAACTAGTCCATTTTTAATTCATACCAACACCATTAATGAACAGGAAAACCTGTTGAAATTACCTATTCATGACTAATTCAAATATTCGCTTAACCCAATTTGCACACGGCTCAGGCTGTGGCTGTAAAATCTCACCAGCAGTGCTGCAAGAGATCTTAGGTGATAAAACACACGACCATCAATTTCCAGCCCTCCTGGTCGGCAATGACACTAAGGACGATGCAGCAGTAATGGCCCTAGACGAGAAAACGTGTCTAATTTCTACCGCTGATTTTTTTACACCGGTGGTAGATGATGCTTTTGACTTTGGAAGAATTGCAGCCGCCAATGCGATTGGTGATGTTTACGCGATGGGCGGCAAGCCGCTAATGGCAATTGCCTTGTTGGGATGGCCTGTAGACATTTTGCCCGCAAAACTTGCCTCAGAGGTGCTGCGTGGTGCACGGCAAGTGTGTGAAGAAATCGGTATTCCCCTCGCTGGTGGGCACAGTATTGATACCCGTGAGCCGATCTTTGGCCTATCGGTCAACGGTCTTGTGCAGCGCGCCAATATCAAACGCAACGCAACGGCAGAAGCAGGAGATGTGCTCTTTTTAACACGTCCCCTTGGCACTGGCATCCTCGCAGCCGCGTTGAAAAGAGGTTTGCTCAGTGAAGAAGAGAAAACCTATCTCACCCATCACATGAGCACCATTAACAAAGCCGGAATGGTTTTAGCAGAACAACCTGCTGTTACAGCGATGACCGACGTTACGGGGTTTGGCATCGCTGGACACTTACTCGAAATGTGCCAAGCAGCCAACCTCACTGCTGAAATTTCGATGAAGCAAGTACCTATCCTTCCTGCTGCGGTCAAATTCATTGAACAAGGTGTTATGCCTGACGCTACTTTCAAAAACTGGAACACATATACACCACATATGAAATTAGAGGAGGGTGTGGATGTAACCAATGCATTCACCGTGCTACCTGATCCACAAACCAATGGCGGCTTGTTATTCAGTTGCAAGCCCGAAGGAGTAGCCGCTGTTCTTGCTGCACTTCGTGCGGCAGGTTATACCGAACCGGCACCGATTGGCCAGTTGTTGCCGCCAATAGGGACCTCTATAAGAGTATTGCCGTAAAAGCGTAAATTTGTAACATGACGATTGCTGTTTATGCGCGTCCCGCTGTTGGACACCATACCGCACTAATGGATCTTATCTGTAGTCAATTGGCCGCAGAAAAGGTACAAGTCATGGTCTATGAACCGTTTTATGAAAGTCTGCGCCAACAAGGCTTTCAAACTGCTATCAACACCTTTAATACTTCAGAGGCCCTCATCGCTGCTGCCGATTACGTCATTTGCCTTGGTGGCGATGGCACCATGCTCGATGCCGTTTCCTTCGTTCGCAAATCGGGGATTCCGGTATTGGGAGTGAACACAGGCAGGTTGGGCTTTCTCGCTTCTGTCAGCAAGGAATATTTGAAAAAGGCACTCGATTTGCTCGTACACGAAAAATTCACCCTCGATAAACGCGAACTCATCACCGTTAACGGCTGTGAAAATTGTTTCGATGCAATCAATTATGGGTTGAACGAGTTTACCATTCACAAAATGGATCGCAGTCCCATGATCCATATAGACACCTATGTGGACGGTGTGTTTTTGAACTCTTATTTCGCTGATGGACTAATTGTTGCCACCGCTACCGGCTCTACCGCTTACTCGCTGAGTTGTGGTGGACCAATCATGATGCCGGACTCAGATAACTTTATCATTACCCCCATTGCGCCGCACAATCTTACGGTACGCCCATTAATCATTTCAAACAACCGTGAAATCAGCTTCTCTGTCAGAGGCCGTGCTACAGAATTCAATATTTCACTCGATTCACGCATTGCGCGCATACCCGTGAGCCAAACCATTAGTGTGCAGAAAGCAGACTTTAGAATCAATCTGATTAATTTAGAGGGACAACAGTTCTTCTCTACCCTGCGCAATAAAATGATGTGGGGTTTGGACATGCGCAAATAAAAAGCGCCGCATAAATGCGACGCCCTTTAACACACAAGTTACTTAAACTCTATTCTACTGTACAATCTTACCCTTAAAAAGGTTGGGTAAAAAGGCGTCACTGGCAACAGTGACGCCATACACAAACTATATACCTCGTTTTGTGTTATTTAGAAATCAGTAATTTGTTCGTTGTGACTTGACCACCCACGGTTGTTTTAATCACATAATAACCCGGTGCCAAGTGACTGAGGTCCATTTGACCAACACCATTCTCCCCAACAACCAAGGTATTAGAATACACCAAACTACCCGTTACGTTGTATACTTCTGATTGCATAGCAACGCCAGCCATTTGGCCAATTGATAGGTTCACCAGTCCCTCTGAGGGATTTGGATATACCCGAATCGACACGATACCATTGATTTCAGTAATCGCAGTCGTGTAAGCCGGCGCCTGGACATTCACATAAATGATCTGTCCTCCCGTACCCTTATAAATCGAATACGTTGAACACGCAGTAGCCGTTGATCCACAAGTGGCAGTCACCGTTAAACAAATATTGTAGTTGCCTGCAACGCTATATTGGTGCGAAGTATACAAGCTATTCGATGTGCTATTGTCCCCCCAACTCCAGCTCGCTGCACTAACATTCCATGGATAAGCAGGGATGGCCGCCCAGTTTTGCGGATTACCAGTAGGATTCAATGAAAAGTTAGCATTAGCTACGCAAGGAATCCCGGTAACGTTAATGGAGGCGTTGATGGAGTCGTGGCAATTGTTACCATTATTCACTTGTAAGTACATCATATAACTGCCTGAGCTAGCGAAGGTGTGGGTCGGACTAGCGGCATTGCTCGTTGTACCATCACCAAAATACCAGAAGTAGGAAGTATTGCTAGTCGTGCCGGTGCTTAAATCCGTGAATGCTACAACACCATTGCTACCCACGGTGTGCGAAAAGTTAGCTTGCACATTACACGTGTTAGCAGGAATACTAATGAGCGTGCCTACAGAATCCCAACATGTCGTTGAATTGTTGGCATACAACGACACAACATAATTGCCACTAGTAGAGTATTGGTGTGCAGGAGAGGTAACAGTAGACGAAGAAGCATCCCCAAAATACCACTGATACGTGGTGGTTGACGCGGTGCCAGTTGAATTATTAGTAAACACTACTGTATTATTGGACGAGTTAACAGTATATGTAAACGCTGCCGTAACATTACAAGGTGTAACTGTACTAACATTCGTTACAACAATGGTTTGCGACGTTACTGGATTACAAAAGCCCCCAATTGAACTTGTTGGAACTAAAGACATCGTCACCACATACGAACCATTGGCCGTGAAAGTTTTGCTCAATATGGCAGTAGTTGTTGTACCTGCGCTACCAGAAACCGACCAAACGGCCTGATAAGCTTGAGTAGAACCAATATTCGTTGGGTAAGACGCATTACCAAAAGTATAGGCACCATTACCTGTAGTAGCAGAAGTAAAAGAAGGAGTTGGACAGATGGTGATCGATTGTACACTAGAACCACAACCCACTGTAGTAAGGGTAACGTTGTAAATCCCTACCGACGTAAAGGTATGGCTGGCGTTTACATTACCAACCGTGCTGTAAGTAGTGGCTCCGAAATTCCAGATGCGCACCGTGGTATTGGTCCCAGAGTTCAACGCGGTGGCGCTTACACTGCCATAACCATTGTTTACCAACGAAAAGGTCGACGAACACGGATTACTTATTACCACTGAATCAATTTTGGTAGAAGTACATCCCAACGCACCAATTGCTGTTAAAGTCACATGATAAACACCCGCTGTATTGCCCAACTGTGAGGCATTAGTAGAGGTATACGTGTTGGCTACAGTTGAACCCGGAGCTGTTTGCACCTTCCAAACATATGTGGTCGCTCCGGAAGAGGTATTGGTCAATGTGAAATTACTACCACTGGTAACAGATGTAAAATTAGCAGTAGTCGAACAGCTACCAATGTTTACCACCGCACTTGCCGTCGCACAACAATTGGTGCCGTTGGCGCTTGAGGCGAGTACGGTATAACTTCCGGGACATAATCCGTTAACACTAGCGCCAACACTCATGTTGGGTAGCCAAGTGTAAGTAATACCTCCAGCACACATCCCAGGTACACCGGTTACCGTTGCCCCACCATTACAACTCGAACTCGAGGTGGCTGGCGACGTGACGATTTGTGGTGCACACACCCCAACGTTGGTTACGGTAACAATTGCCACAGTGCTCACAAAACACGGAGCAGAATATGTCAATGCTATTGAATAGGTGCCATTGGCTGTGTATGTAACGGTAAAGGGCGAACCTACGCCTGCACCTTGTGAGCCAGCGTTCCATACAATGCTACCTATCGATTGAGTAGGCACGGGAACAACTGTTACACTAATAACACCGTTGCTTAGTTGGGAATAACTATAAGTCAGCGAGCATTGTGCCTGGGTCGTGTCCCATAAGAGAATGGTCATCAAAAGGACAACTAATTGAGAAATTTTTTTCATGGTGATAGTTACTGATTTATTCAACAATACACGTTGAAGGTGGTTTAGGTTGGGTTACTGTATGGGAAAGGCGATGGTAGCGCTTGCATTTTTCACAGCCATGACGTGAGTGCCGTTGTATAAATTGCAATTGAATTGCACGCGGACTTTGTAAATAGGCTTCCCATTTTCATTGTTACCAGCAGGCTCTGCGCTTAGAATTTCAAAAGCGGACTCGGGCTGTGCGCCTACCGAGGTCCACAACACCCCCGCTGCGTCGGTCCAACTAATACGCACTTTCGATAAATCCAACCGTGGGGTTGTGGTCATTGTGCGAAGACGCATGTTGACCGCGCACGACGATAGATCGGTTGTTGTTACATAATTGGCCCATACCTTGCGGCTACTGCCACTGGCACTTT
>CANGWA010000078.1 GCA_947457335.1 Sphingobacteriaceae bacterium | reverse complement strand
TGGGACTGCTGCTCCTTGGTGCAGGCTTTGTATCCATCGGTGTGTTTGCCTCTTCGCTGGCC
The DNA here is from genome assembly GCA_947457335.1 of Sphingobacteriaceae bacterium. Classification (GTDB taxonomy): domain Bacteria; phylum Bacteroidota; class Bacteroidia; order B-17B0; family Aurantibacillaceae; genus Aurantibacillus. The sequence goes on along the minus strand of CANGWA010000078.1, from coordinate 10,043 downwards.
GACAACCAAGTGATTGCCTTCATCATTGCCATGCTCTTGTGCTTCTTTGCTTATTCTGGATTTGATTTTATAGCTAGCACCGGTTTTTTTGGTAGTAAGGAAGCGTTTGTAAAGGGACTGGGCATCGCTAATCATTATACCGCCATGAGCCGCGGCGTTATTGATACCCGCGATCTACTGTATTTCTTGAGTGTTATTGTTTTGTTTAATCACCTTACCCGTTTGGTACTAGAAAGTAGAAAATGGTAAAAGAAAAAAACAACAACCGTAACAACCGCCGCCGCAAAGACCTCATGTCCTTCACCATGATCGTGGCCATCATCCTGCTGTTCAATTTTTCAGGCTCAGTGTTCTTCAAACGCTTTGATCTCACCTCTGAAAAGCGATACACGCTTTCTGAATCTACACGCGAGATGTTGACCGATTTAAACGATGTGGTGCTCATCAAAGTATACTTGTCCCCAAATGTCAATGCGGGCTTCTCCCGTCTTCGCAATGAAACCCGCGAAATCCTTGATGAATTTAGGGCTTGGGCAGGCAATAACATCCAATTCGAATTCATAACGCCAGGTGAAGGGGTATCGCAAGAAGAAGCTGTCAATATCGAACGACAACTTTTCAATAAAGGAATTCAGCCTGAGGGTGTAATGATGCGGGAGAATGGTAAAACAACACAAGTGACCATCTGGCCAGGCGCACTATTAGCCTACAAAGGTAAGGAAACAGTGTGGCAGATCTTTACCCGTGCAACGCCAGACATGGACCCGGATGTGGCGATAAATAATAGTATTGAGGACTTGGAATACACACTTACTAATTCCATTCGCAAATTACAACGCGCCCACAAACCTGAAGTAACTTTCTTAACAGGACACCATGAGTTGGATACACTCGAACAATTCCAATTCATGAACGCCCTTTCGGAATACTATAAGGTCAATTACACCCGCATCGTCCCAGGCAGAGAATTGTCCACCTTGAAGGGAACCGATGCGCTGGTAATCACAAAACCAGACACCACTTTTACGGATAAGGAATTATTTGTCATCGATCAATTCATCATGAACGGTGGAAAAGTGCTCTGGCTCGTAGACCCCGTTCAAACGAATTTAGATTCTTTGAAATATGGCTTTACAATTGGTCTCAACCGACCACTCGGCATAGAGCAATTGCTGTTTAAGTATGGTGTGCGCCTCAATCCTGTTTTGCTACAAGATATGCAATGTGGCAAACTGCGTATGAACGTTGGCTTGCAAAGGGGTCAGCCACGGTTTGAATTATTCGATTGGCTCTATCACCCCGTTATCACTGGCGATAATACGCATGCCATCAATAAAAACCTCGATGCGGTCAAACTTGAATTTTGTTCCACCCTTGATACAATCGCCTCAGCTAAGGGCATAAAGAAGACAATTTTAATGACCTCCTCCCGCCATGCACGGGTGCAACACACTCCTGCACGCGTCTACCTAGGCATGGTGCAAACTAAGTGGAAGAAGGAACAGTTCAAGGAAAGTTTTCTTCCAGTGGCGTGTTTGTTGGAGGGACAGTTCAACAGTTTTGTGGAGTTCCGCTTACCCGATACCTTGTTAAACAATAGCGACTTTAAATACCGCGATCATAGCCTACCCACGAAAATGATTGTGGTGGCAGATGGTGATGTCGCGCGTAACGATGTACAACGCAGTAACGGACAAGTGTTCCCCCTTGGTTTTGATCGCAACACGCAATACGTGTATGGTAACAAAACCTTCTTGTTAAACTGCATGAATTACCTGCTCGACGATGAGGCGATGCTGCAATTAAGGGCACGCGAAGTGAAATTGCGCTTACTCGATAAGGACAAAATTGTGAATGCACGCACCAAATGGCAAATGATTAATATGACTTTACCACTTTGTATTCTTGCAGTTCTCGCACTTGTGCAAGCTTGGTGGAGAAAACGCCGTTACGCAGCATAGTAAATTTAGAACTCCAGCCTTCGATCGACTACGCGGCTAAATTGAAATCAAACAATTCGATTAGGAATTAAATAACTCGAAGGTCGTTTCGAGCAAGCCATTTTTTACGGCAAACATAACCACCCCAGCCGTGTTGTTCACGCCCAATTTGGCCATAATGTTCTTGCGATGGGTGTTCACCGTGTGGGTGCTGAGTTGCAATTTATCAGCAATCATTTTATTGGACAAACCTTCAGCAATGCCACGAATGATGTCAATCTCCCGATCAGTCACCGGAAACCCATCACACCCCAACGATTTTATAAAGGCATTGGTGGGTTTTATTTCACTCGCTGCAGAGAGAATGGAGACAATTTTCCCACAAATAAATTTTTCACCCTTGATGGTGGAGTTAATGGCTTCTAGAATTTCTGATTTATCGCATTCCTTTAACAAGTAGGAGGTCGCACCACACTCTAAGACTTTATCGAGGCGGGGGCGTTGCACCAATGCCGTAATAGCGAGAATGCGCATTTTTTTATAACGCAAACTAATGGCTTTCACATCCTGCTCATTCATGCCAAGGGACATGTAGTCGAGAATCAACAAATCGGGTTTAGAAAGTGCAATCTGATTGTTGAGGTCATCACCATCCCCACAAACGGTAGGTGCAAGGCTGAAACCACGCAATTCGCCAACAAGCAATTCAAGCCCTACTCTTGACAAAAAGTTTTTATCTCCAACCAGTACGCGAATCATGCTACAAAGATAAAACAATTGTTAGCCATAGTGGCGTTAAATTTTGAATAATTTTCCATCTCCTGCCGCTTCGGTCTGGGGAAAAATAGTGGCCGCCTCGCGCACAAAATCATTCACGTAGCGGTACCGCGCCGAAAAATGGGTCAACAACAATCGGCCAACACCCGCCATCTGAGCAACCGTCGCCGCCTGCTCTGCAGTGGAGTGGCGTGTGGCCGTTGCACGGGTGGTGTGGTCTTTCAAAAAGGTGCTTTCGTGACACAGCACATCCACACCTTTCACATATTCTGCCGTCTCTTTTCTAAATGCGGTATCACAACAATAGGCATAACTCCTCGGTGCCGCAGGGTCTAAAGTGGCATCGGCGTTTTTGATCAACCGCCCATCTTCATTTACCACATCCTCGCCCGCCTTCAAACGCATAATATCGGCTACGGAAATATTTAATTCGGACAATAATTCCTTAATGACCCTACGCGGCAGGGGCTTTTCTTTAAAGAGGAATCCGGTGCAAAAAATCCGGTGATCAAGGGGAAAGGACCAGACTTCTGTTTTTTCATCCTCAAACAAGAGGTGCATGCCATCATTACGCGTCTCTACCCATTCTACAGGATAATTGAGTTGTGTGTCTGAAACAGAAAGGAGCTGCAGCATGGTTTCTCGCAGCCGCGGGGGACCGTAAATGGTCAGCGGATTTTTTCGCCCCAATAAGTGCATGCTGCTCAAGAAGCCGGGCAAACCAAAAATATGGTCCCCATGCAAGTGCGAAATAAAAATAGCTGCCACCGACTGAAAACGGGCTTTATACCGTCGCAATTGAATTTGCACCCCCTCCCCACAATCAATCAAAAAATGGCGCTCGCAGATATTGAGGTATTGCCCACTCACCCCTCTTTCGGTATCGGGACTAGCGGAGGAGCTCCCAAGAACCAGCACTTCAAATGTCTGTCGACTCATGTGTCAAAGTTATACAACCCAAGTCACTTATTGAGCAATGGATCCGAACTTTTAATTCAACAGCGCCCATAATTGGTCAAAGGGCGTGTCCCCCGCAACAAAAGGGGGGACTAATGCATTATTTTCACCCTTTTGTGCGGGGGCCGTGCTTTCACTCCAACCTGCTTGCTGGGTACCCCGCAGTGCGGCGTTCCGCGGTCTTTTTTTTCAAAAAAGCCTGCTCACAGCACGCACCGCCGGCACCCAGCCGCGCAGGGTTTCCGTTCAATCACTCACGCAGGCTGTCCTTGATCGTCCTCAAAATGCGCTTAATTAGTTGTTTTTCAGTAAATTGACAATCGCTATGCCTCCCGTATACGTTCCGCTGGAAAGGGCATACAGACAAGCGGTATAATTGGTATCTTTGTCCCCCTTAAAAAAGTTAAGATGACAGGAAATATCACCTTTACCATGATTAAACCGGACGCTATTGAGGCGAACAATGCCGGTCCGATTCTCGCAATGATTAACAAGGCCGGCTTCCGCATTGTAGCCATGAAATACATGAAACTCTCTAAGGATCAAGCAGGTGAGTTTTATGCAGTGCACAAAGAGCGTCCCTTCTACGGTGAGTTAACCGAATACATGAGCAGTGGACCTATTATAGCAGCTGTGCTTGAAAAAGAGAATGCTGTGGCCGACTACCGCAAGTTAATTGGCGCAACCGACCCATCGAAAGCCGAAGAAGGCACTATTCGCCGTTTATTCGCCAAATCCATTGCTGCCAATGCCGTGCACGGAAGCGATAGCGATGAAAATGCCGAGATTGAATCTTCCTTCTTTTTCTCGCGTTTAGAACGTTTCTAAGTCCTTTTCCAAATTTGGCCATATCGCTCCCGCCAATTGGGCGGGAGAGGCCACTTTTAAAGAAAAGCAGGTTTGTTACAAAAATCTGCCTTAACATATTTTGTATTCTCCCAAAAAGTGACCATTTTTGTTAGGATTAAGACATTAACCCCTTCTTCCGGGAAAAAGGAAGAAAATTGATTCCAATGGGACAGAAATTTATTAAAGCCATCAGTCTGTTAACCTTCGCAGGAGCTTCGTTACTCTCACAAGCGCAGACAATTGATTGGGGTCTTGCAGGACCTCTTTACACCGCAGGCCGTATCCGCAACGTAGTTGTTGACATTGGCGATGCCACCGGAAACACTTTGTGGGCCGGAAGTGCTGCGGGTGGTGTATTTAAGTCAGTGAATGGCGGTGCACAATGGTATCCTTTGAACGACCAAGGAAAAATCAAGAACATCAGTTACATGGCCCAGGATCCACAAAGTGGAACCATTTACGCCTCAACTGGTGAAGGATTCTTACGTTATGGTCAAAAGACCAAGGCGAAGAAGGGCACTGGACTATATAAATTGCAAAACAACGATTTGACGTTGGTGGCAGACTCTTCGAAGACAGGGGATGTGATCAACCGCGTTGCTGTTTACAACGGTAAAATTGCAGTAGCAGGTAATAAAGGTATTCTCGTCTCTACCGATGGTGGTACGACTTTTAACAAGGCCGTGCTCACTGGTTACACCTATACCAACAACTTGACCTATGGTCTCGATGTTAAATTTACTTCTACTGGAATTTTATATTGCACGGTTGGTAACGAGCGCGGGGATATTCCAAACAACAAGGTCAAATCCAAAGTATTCAAATCTTCAGATGCTTCCTTGGGTAATTTCGTGGACATTACTCCTGTCACCAGTGCAGACACAACGGCGACATATGGGCGTATTGAATTAGCCATTGCGCCATCGGATGAGAACGTTATTTATGCCTCGGCTGCCAAGAAAAACACTAGTACCATCAACAATAGTAACGGCTCATCAGCGTCGTTGAATGCTATTTTTGTTTCTTACAACGGCGGTACCACCTGGTCTACTTTCTTGCGCGGCACTTTCCTTTTAGATCCATTGACCAATGGGGGCAGCATTGCTTCAGGTGATTATGCGCACGTAATCAAGGTTGATCCTAGTGACAAAAACATTCTTTATGTCGGCGGTTACCGTTTATATGCGCTGATGCGCACCGGTGGTACTGATGCAACGCCATTGGTAGCTAATTATGCCCTTGGTAACTATGCGGCCATTAACACCCAATTGTACCTCCACCAAAACATTCACGATGTGGCGCTAATTAATGGCACTACCAGGCGCTTTTATGTAGTAACCGATGCTGGTGTTTACCGTTCAACCGATTTAAAAATCCCTTACACCACCTTCCCACCAACATTTCAACCGTATTACAAAGGGTTGGTAACAGGCCAGTTTAACTCGGTGAGTGTAGACCGTTATCCAACTTATTCGAATAACAATGGCACTTATGCACCATCCTCTGGTTTTGTTGGTGGTACTGATGGAAACGGCGTGGTGTATTACAGTGGTACAAGTGATGTGGTGACGACAGAAGAAACCTATTTAACAGGTGATTTCTACCGTACTGAGTTTTCGCGCATTTTACCGGACGTCATTTTCACCTCTGGGGGTTCAAACGGGGCTTTTTATAGAGGCTCCAACATTCGTAACAGCTCCCCAGCATTGATTAACTACTACCGCTACACAGGTAATTTATCCGCTCCCTCTCCTGAAGCGGTTGGTTACAACATGAACAATTTGAACGGTACACCTTTTGCATTGTGGGAACATTACGGACAGGTCAATACACCAGACTCTGTTATTTTCTATAACGACTCCCTGCGTTTTGTGGCGTCCATTAACACCAACTCCGCTATCTCTTCTTATACTGGTACGTCTACCAACTCTGCTGCGGTTGCAGCTTTAACCACTCAATCGGTGTTCGTTTTCCAAATCAACAACCCATATGGTTCTGCAAAACTCGATTCCATTATCGTGCGCACTGGAACGGTAAGTATCCCTGCAACCACTTCTATTATTCCGACGCCTTATACCACTGCTGATCGTACCGATATTCCAATGAAAGTGACTGCAGGCTCGACCTTCAGCAATAGTTCTGCATTGGGCACTGTGGCCCTTACCTACAGCGGCAGCGTTGCGAATGTAACCGTGAGTTTCAGCGCTCCTCCGTTTGCATCAAGAACAATGACCTATGCCTCCATTCCTGATCCAAGCGCTTATTACCGCGTGTTCATTACCTCCTTCTTCCGTTATGGTATTGGAGATACCGCCAAGGTGACCGATGAACGCATTTCCACGAAGACGTTTACCTTGACACAAAAATTGACGAAGGAATTGAATTGGCGTTATGGTACAGCTCCAGCCTACACACTTGCCGCAGCGAACAACACAGCCATCACCTCGCCAACCTTTGTATTGAACCCCGGCAACAAAAGCCAATCCACTCCTACATTTGTCATCAATACGTTGTCACAATCAGTTTATAGCGTGAGTCAATTCGGGACTTATACAATGAATGCACCGGCAGTGGCGCATACCATCAGTGCTGTTACCACCACCGCATTCAGTAATCCTACTTTCGTGCTCAATCCTGGAAACGTTACTCAAACCACTGGCATATTCGTGGTGACACCTTCTGTGGCGACTAACTACACCATAACTGCTACTAGTGGAACACTATCGGCTAGTACATTTAGCGCTATTGGACAAAGCACGTACGTGTTGAATCCAGGTGCAGTGACTCAAAGTTTAAATACGTTTATTGTTTCGCCAACCATCAGCACCACTTACACTTTGCAAGGGGTGAGCTCTAGCACGGTAACAGGGGCGAACACACAGACTACTTTATCCAGAGCGGCTGCCTCTAGCACCTACCTCGTTGGGTCTTCAGTGAAACCGTTCTCACCAAACAATGCTCCAGTGAAAATTGCCGCACAACGCGCTGCACGTTTGGCCATGTATTATAATGACAAAGACCTTACCAATAGTAAGGATGCCATTGTGGTAACCCGTTCGCCATTATCACTCAACGAACCATTTAGTTTTGTTCGGGTGAGTCAAACCGGTTGTTATACAGATGACAACAATGGTGCGCCTACCACCAATACAATCGATGTGGTTGGTAAGCCAACCTTAATTGAGTGGAGCAAGAGCGGTACTGAAATTTATTATTCGACTTATGATGCGACTACCGGCACAGCCCGTGTCTATCGTGTGTCACATGTGACTAATATATACGACATGACACCTAGCAGCTATTCTGGTAAGTTCTTTACAGACGTATTCACTTACCCTGTTTCGTCAACCACGTTGAATCCCGTTTCTCCTTACCGCACCACATTGCTCGGTACATTTGATAAACCGGTCACCAGCATCTCTATCAGCAATGATAATTCCTTGGCGGTACTCACTTTCAACAACCCTACACAAACCGGTACTACAGGTATTGTTATGGTGAGCAATGGCGATATTCGCAAAAACCCAACTTGGACCAACCGCGACGATGCTAATTTGAAAGGTAACGTAGTTTACAGCTCATTAATGGTGAAAAGCAACAATAAGCGGGTGATGATTGGTACGGATAACGGTATTTTTATGAATACCGATGTAACTTCTTCTTCTGCATGGACCAATGTCAACAATAACCAATTGCCAAACGTTCAGGTTTTTGATATCAAGCAACAAGAAATGCAGTATTGGGATGCTTATAACTCAGGTGAAATTTATGCAGCGACCAACGGCCGCGGTGTATGGCGCACAGGTGCTTACTTCGTGCCTTACGCTGTTGGTATCGAAGAGGTTGAAAAAACCACTCCTGAGCCTGGTAAATTGAACATGTATCCTAACCCAAGTAACGGTAACGTGAGCGTCTTATTCACTGCTGTGGATGGTGAAAAGGCAAGTGTACAAGTCATGGATCTTAGTGGCCGCTTAGTCATCAACCGTGAATTAGGGGTGCTTGCTTCTGGTGATGCGGAGGCGTCTATCGATGTCCAAAACCTAAATGCAGGAGTTTATATCGTTACTATTCAAAGCAACGCTGGTCAAAAACGCACTGGCAAGCTGGTAGTAACTAAGTAACAATCGACTTTTAATAGTAAAGCCGTTCCTAAAAGGAACGGCTTTTTTATTGATGTATTTTTAGGGTATGAAAATCACCGAGTCCGATTCCCATTACAACGACCTAGAGAAAATGGCAACACGTGAATTGCTTGTTCACATGAATGCAGAGGACCATAAAGTGCCTGAAGCCATCGCCTTGGTTATTCCTGCTATCGAAAAGTTAACCGATGCGGTGGCACAAAAACTGTCTACCGGTGGTCGTCTTTTTTACTTGGGCGCCGGCACAAGTGGACGCCTTGGCATTGTTGATGCTAGCGAATGTCCCCCCACCTATGGCATACCGCATGGCGTGGTGATTGGACTGATTGCTGGTGGCGATACGGCCATTCGCAAGGCGGTAGAGTTTGCCGAGGATGATTTGAATCAAGGCTGGGAAGATTTGCAATCACACATGGTTAATGATAAGGACGTGGTCATTGGCATTGCTGCTTCAGGATCCACGCCATATGTCATTGGGGCCTTAAAGAAATGCCGCGAGCAGGGCATCACCACCGGTTGCATCACCTGCAATCCTGGTAGCGAGGTGGCACAACACGCTGATTTTCCAGTAGAGGTGAACGTGGGTCCCGAGTTCGTCACCGGCTCTACGCGCATGAAAAGTGGTACCGCACAGAAATTGATACTCAACATGGTGTCCACCGCCGCCATGATTCGCCTTGGCCGGGTAAAAGGCAATAAGATGGTGGACATGCAATTGAGTAATAATAAACTGGTGGATAGAGGCACCCGCATGGTGATGCGCAACACGGGCATCACCGATTATGAAGAGGCAAAGGCGTTGCTATTGCAACAGGGTAGCGTGCGCAAAGCCACTGAAGCATACACCGCAGGCTAACGCAGATTTATTGTTTCATGGATAAGCGGATGCGCGTCAACACCTTCTTCGTTTGAAGAGGGAAGTCGCCGTTCATCATCCACGTATAATACGAGGGCTCTTTTTCAAACACCTCTGTTACTTTCTTGTCCTTGTGTTTGCCGAAACTAAAAACTTCTTCGCCCTTCTCGTTCAAGATCACTCTTCCTGCTAAATCCACATTGCGTGTGCGGGTGCTGAGCGCACTGAGTTTAGGGATGTCGTTGACCACAGGGTGCCACGGTTGCCCTTTTTCATCCAGCAATTGTGTGTCTTCGTATTTGACCAGTTGCGCCTTAAACACCTCGTAAGTCGCCTTTACGTCGGCCATGGCTTGGTGGGCATTGTTGAGGTCGGCATTGCAGTAAAACTTATAAGCTGCATGCAAGGTGCGGGGTTCCATGAAATGGAAAATGTTTTGCACGTCCACAAGTTTCCTGCTTTCAACATCAAAATCGATGCCGGCACGCAGAAATTCTTCGGCTAAAAGCGGAATGTCGT
>CANGWA010000077.1 GCA_947457335.1 Sphingobacteriaceae bacterium | reverse complement strand
GCTTTCTGGTTCGTACGAAAAGAGTTCTCTGAAAATAATTTTCACGTAGGACCAGAATCCGCGTTCGCGCGAGTTTGCGAATTGCTCGCCAATTAGGGCATCAAACCCTACACCCGATGTGCAGAAGAAGACCTCGTAACCAGCCATGCCCGCATCAATCATTTGTTCTCTACCATTCGCAATTGCCTGTAAGGATGCTGGTGTATCCATCGGCAAACCGAGACTTCGCGCCAAACCGTTTCCAGAACCCATTGGTACAATACCAAAACGAACACCAGCCTTCATGGCTTCAACTGCTACACGGTTGACGGTGCCGTCGCCACCAACAGCAATAACATCGGTAAATTGTGCCGAATGAATTAATTGTGTGATCTCCTGAAATTTTTCAATGGGCTCCCACATCACAACCTGTTTGTTAAAGTTGGATGGGAAGTGCTGAATTAGCAATTCCTGAAAGGTTTTTTTTTTGCGCTTCCCCGCCTTGGGGTTGACAACAAAAAGGAAATTTCGCGTCACGGCGCGCAATTTCAGAAGAATTTTCAATTTGCACTAACTCTAAAGTAATCATTGAAACAAATTAACTTTCTAATAACAACACCTTTAACAGTATAAACCCTTAGAAAATAAACGCCATTGGGTAATTCAGGCAACACTGTGTGTATTTCCCCTTGTGTATTCATTTGCCAGAGTAACTCACCAGTAGCCCCATTCAACTGCAGCCATTTGGTTGCACTTGTAGTAAATAACATTCTTCCTTGCAACCTTACACCTTCTCTCAAAAACTCCTCAACAGCATCACATTTACTAAATTGTAGAGTCGTGTCAATTGTTGCCATGCATCCAAATCGGGAATATGCCAGTAATGAAATCCGCAATAATGTATCTGCCTTGATGACCACAAAGGAGTCCGGTTGCTGATTCCACCACCGGTAGTGGTGTGCGCCTTGTGCGGTGATCGTCATGGATTCGCCAACACAACGGGGAGAGGGATAGGCGCTGAGTGTTGGCTGCGGGGTTTTGTCCACCATCACGATGACAGAAGTACTGGCAACACATCCATTGGCCGTGCCAGCAACCCCTAGATTCACATTGGTAGCGGGAATGATGGCGATTGAACTGGTGTTTACACCGAGCGACCACGTGTAAGTAATGGCGCCAGTCGCTTGAAACACTTGTTGTGTGTTATCACACGACAGCGTGTTGCCCGAGATGACCAACTGCGGTAAGGGTAGAAACTGAACAACGGTTGACACACTGCTTGTACCCGGACAGCCTGGCAAAGTGCCTGTCACCGTTAATTGCACACTTGCTGCCGTTGGTTGACTGATGACCATAGTGGGAGTGCTTACGCCGTTGGACCACGCGTAAACGCCAGCTCCAGAAGCCACCACGGTAAAGTTATCGCCCGCACAGGCGGTGCCACTGTTAACTGACAATTGGGGCAATTGGGTCACCTTAACAAGCGTTGTCGTTGTTGCTATGCAGCCCTGTTGTGAAATACCCGTCACCGTGTAAACGGTGGTAACGGAGGGTGATGTAATTTGTACACTCCCCGTTCCGCCCGGTTGCCAATAATATTGCAATGCTCCCGATGCCAACAACGTGGCTTGTTGCGAGGCACATAAAGCAACCGATGGTGCTTGTACACTCATGGTGTATATTATGACTGCAACCGTGTTTTGTGAGATGCAGCCGTTTAAAAGTCCCGTTACCGTGTACACTAGGTTAGTCGTGGGCGCGAAGGGCTGACCATTAACCACCCCACCCGTCCAATTATAAGCGCCTGCTCCTGCACCAGATAAAACAACTGTAGATCCCATGCACACCCCCGTAGCACTGGTAATGGCTTGTACCGAAGGCAGGGGTTTAACAGACACTGTAATCACCGCAGAAGCACTACCACAAGCATTTGTGGCGGTTACCGTGTAAGTGCCACTGACAGCGTTTGTAATGGTGGGAGAATTGGTGGCTTGTCCGACAAACACCCCATTGCCTTGCCATTGGTAAGTGTTCACGGGATCGCCAGAGGCCGTGGCGGTAAGCATTACGGGCTCACCTGCACAAACGGCACCGCTTGAACCAATACTTGTCACCGAAGGGGTGGTGCACGGAGCTATGGTGAGTCCTCGCCACGACACACCGGTTCCAGCCTGCGCAAGGGTGGTGGCCGTTGCGTTTACACCCACATCCTGAATCGCTACCAAACGGTTGTTCGAGGTTTCGGCAGAGGTGGCATACACCATTGGTACAGTGCCAGAGAAAACAGCCGTTAATCCAAATGCCCCCGCGTTAGTGGTGCCTGTGGGAATGGTATAGGCGAGTGACCAAGACCCCGCACTATTCACCCATTTTTGAACCCCTCCACTCCCAATACCACTGCGAGAATCAGCAACATAACACGTTAGTCCGTTAGCAGAAAAAACAAACTGCTCCGGTTGTGAGCCAGTGGCCATGGTGATAACGGGTGTCACTTGCTGCGCAGCAGCAACAGGCGTACCATTTCCAACAGCGTAAACACCAATTGCAGAAAACGTTCCCGCAGACGACTGCGAAGAAAAATAAAGTTGACCGTTTTGCACTGCCACTGCCCGCGTATTGGTTTTACTGTTTTGAACGAGGACTGCACTTGCCGAATTTCCAAAATACGGTGTGCCTTGTGTAGAACCTGAGGCCCAATAATCACCTGAGCCATTGGTTGTGGCGCCGCGTATGTTGCCAGTCGAAAAAAAAGAAGCGCTTAGGGTGCATAGGGAATAATTGCCTGACACATCCACACTGGCAATGCCTCTATTCACATTCGCAGCTGTTGCGCCCGGAAGATTGACCGTATTGGGTAAGGCCTTGTTGTACCCACCCACAACAAGGACCGCCCGGTCAGGAGAAGTAGTGATGAAGCCTTCTGTAGAAGAAGAACCTGCTAACAACAAAGCGTTACTGCCGGTAACAGGAAGCGCGACGGAAAAGGAAGTGGCGCCTTGCGGACTAAACGAGCGCAGAAACACAGGATTGCCTGTGTTGGTAAATGAACCTACACCATCGCCTACTTGCAAGAGGACTAAATGTCCCGGTAAAAACTGTGCCTTAACCATCACCCGCACTAAAAAAACGATCCAGAATAATTTGGTTCTAAAAGTTAACTCCATAATTCATGTTTTGAAGCAAGGTACCATGGTTCGGCACTGTCTTGTGTTTTAGAATTTAGAAGTAGCCGGTTTTGAAAAAATTTTATCTGAACATTTAGCACCGGTCATGACGCGGCGCATGGAATTAGTAAAATGAAAATGATACATTTGCCCATGTCAATTAGTGAAGCGCTCAAAGCGCGCAATCAAGGGCAGTGCGAGCTTTGCAACGAAGCAGCTGCCACTATCGAGTACACTGTTAGTCCCAAATCAGACGAACCTGCCAATCAAGTGGCCATATGTAGTACCTGCGAAAGCCATCTAGCCGATGAAAATGCGGTCAATTACTGGCGCTGTTTAGAAGGCAGCATCTGGAGTCCTGAACCAGCCGTGCAAGCTTTGAGTTACCGTTTGTTACACCAGTACCAATCCACAGGATGGGTGTCTGAGCTATTGAGCAGCATTGATCTTGACGAAGAAACAGTGCGTTGGGCCATGACCGCTTATGAAGTAGCGGCCGTGCACAAAGACGCATACGGCAATACCCTCGAAAATGGCGATACCGTTGTTTTAACACAAGCCTTGAATGTAAAGGGCACTAATTTTACCGCCTCTAAAGGCACTGTGGTACGAAAAATAAAATTGGTCTCCGACAATACCGAACAAATTGAAGGCAAGATTAACGAGCAAGTAATTGTTATTCTGACAAAGTTTGTAAAGAAGGGATAGCGTTTACTTTTACTAAAGTAGCCCTTGGTCTTACCAGCCTTTTAAGCGCAATTATTGTTTTATTTTTTGGGCGAGTCCCCCGTAGCGAAAGCACTTTCTGTATTTATAAGGTAGTGCTTTCTGCTACGGGGGTCGGGCTTTTCGCTGCAATACCAATTGTCCTTTGCCAAAGTGGTAGGCCTGCGGGGTCTTCGCCTGCAGTGGCGGCTCAGCCTCCTTGACCAACCACTTTTAGGCAAAGTCCTGCTTGGTATTTCCGCTGCAATCCCTCTCGCGCGGCGTGGCTGAAACGTTCACAGCTGTCGTTAAAACCATTCTTGCCTGTTTTAAAACCAACAACTCTTGCATTATTGGCGCCAACAAATTGTTCTTAGAGGTACAAAGAAAGGTTGTACAATAGAAACATTTTATGTTAATGCGTGCCATCGCTTGCAAAGGAATGAACATTTGAATCTTTTGAGCAGGGTCGTTTCCACCAAAGAGTCAATTGGGAAACATTGGAGGCGTATACTCGTCCCGTTGTCGGATACACAAATGTCTTATCTTTGATAGATGCATCTGAAAGGGATTCATCACGTGGCGATTATTTGCTCCAACTATGAACAATCGAAGTGCTTCTATACAGAAGTGCTTCCTTTTAAAGTTATTGCTGAACACTACCGAGAGGACCGTCAATCTTACAAATTAGATTTGGAACTCAATGGCCAGTATAGCATTGAACTGTTTAGTTTTAACCATGCACCTCAACGGTTGAGTCGCCCAGAAGCAACAGGACTGCGTCATTTGGCCTTTAGCGTAGAGGACCTCAACGGGTGGATGAACTATCTTAACGCGAAAGGAGTCATCTGTGAACCGGTGCGCACAGATGAATTCACAGGAAAGCGATTCACCTTTTTTTCAGATCCTGATCATTTACCCTTAGAACTCTATGAACAATGAAACTCTACGTTGACAATTACATGCTTCAATTGGTGACACCTGAATTGTATCAAGAACTTTTTACACGTAACCAATCAGAAGAAATCATGGAGGTGCTGGGCCTACCCGATGAAAAGGCCTTGGAGCTGGAGCGGCTGCGTTGGCAAGGTGGCATGACCATGTTTAATAAATCGTTTCACTATTTTTTAATCCGAACGGTGGTCACTGGTCAAGTGCTGGGCTGGTGCGGCTACCACACCTGGTACGTATGGCACCATCGGGCTGAGATTGGTTATCAAATATACGATAGCAGTAATCGCGGCAAAGGCATTATGAAAACGGTATTCCGTTCCGTCTTACAATATGGGTTTGAACACATGCACCTCCACCGCATTGAGGCCATGGTGGCGCGTGAAAATGAGCCGTCGATTCGGCTGCTGGAGGGACATGGATTTGAATACGAAGGATGCCTTCGAGAGCATTATTATGTGAACAATGTGCCTGAAGATTCGCTCGTATATGGATTGCTCAAAAAAGAGTTTAAATGAGCGGGCTCGATAAATTAGTCCTAAAAAACAAAGGTCCAATCACTGCTCAGTTTTTAAACGTGGGGTGCACTACTTTTGAGCAAGTCGCGCTGTATGTAAGGCATCTGCCCTATCACCGTAATGCTTCGCCGCTTGAGTCCGATTGTGTGTTGACCGAAAAGCAAGGGACTTGTAGTTCAAAGCATTACTTATTAATAAGCCTGGTAAAAGAACAAGCATGGGAAGGATTTCAATTGTGTTGTGGCATTTTTAAAATGAACGCCATTAACACCCCCACGAGTGCTTCGGTATTGCGTGCGGAACAATTGAATTACCTGCCCGAGGCCCACTGTTATCTCTACTACCATGAACAACTGCTTGATTTTACTGCCAGCCATTGGAACACTGATAACTTTAAAAACGATTTACTGAAAGAGCAAGCATTAAATCCATCCAACTACCCCTATGAGAAAGTGTTGTTGCATCAAAATTTTATAAAAGAATGGATTGTTAAACACTCTATTCCGTATACCTTAGAAGCAGTATGGGAACTACGCGAACGGTGTATTCACGCTTTATCGAATGAATCATGAAAATAAAAACAGTAGCATTATTACTGGTGATGTTCACTTTTTGCTTGTGCTCGCCCTCTGACAAGGAGAAGTCCCTACCAAGTGAAGCAGCCGTGCAGAAAACAACAGACACGGTAAACAAAACGAAAGCGGCAGCTTTAGCAAACGGTTGTGAGGCAAACGATCGCGTGGCATACACCTTTTTAAAGGAGACAAGGGTGTTTGAAAATTCGGACTCTACCAGTAACATCCTTTTCACCTTACCGTTCAATACACCATTTCGCATCCTTCACTTCATTGATAAAGACGAAATGGAAGGATCGGATTATGTAGAAATCAAGGATTCCATCGGCCGGCGAGGGTTCATTCTTTCGCAGGAGTTGCCGCAAAACATGGAAGTGGCCTATCTCACAGAGGAACTATTTTTAATCAACCGGCACCCCACCCTTTCAAACACAGCACTCATCAGAAAGGCCGCGTTAAAAGGCCACGACATTAAAGAAGAATACACAGTACCTTGTTCGGCCACCTATACCTTTTATACCACTTACAACATACCCCTTTCTGGATTCGAATCCACAGACACTCCCCACCCTTTTCAATTGTTCAAATACGAAACCGAGATGAATGCTTGTCCCGGTTTAATTCTCACCGAATTTATTTATTATGACGGCAAGCGCCTTCACCCCTTGGTACATGGCGAATCGGAAGGTGAATTCTCCTACTCCCATGCAATTACTCCCTACTTACCTTACCGTTGCGGTAATGGAAAAATTATGCACCTGCCGGATGGCAATCCCGATGCTGCCTTTGACACTTACGAAGGCGTGTTGCGGGTGATGCAAGTGCCAAAACAATACCCCGCCCGTAACACCATCGTTTTGTTACGACAAGACATCGAGTACCTCATTGGAGCGGATGGAGATTTGGTTTTGAATGAAAAAGGGCAGACCAAGAAATCTAAGGACAGCACCTCGGTGGTTTATTATGTTTGGAATGGCTCTAAATTAGTGAAACAATGACTTCGTGAATTAACGAGATCATCGATTTATTTGAGACTTTAATTACTTCTCAAAAACGAGGTAGAGGCCAACAAAAACTAAAACCAATGACACAGAAGTTAGTCCCACCAAAATCAACGTGCAATACTCCGGCGCCACATTACACAGCGACGCTACGCAACTAAAAAAACCAAGAATGGCACCTGTGATAATAAGTGTCATTCCATTTTTATACCGTTTTTCATCGCGTACTTTTTTAAAGGCCTGAAGGTATAATTCTGCAACAGCAGGGCTATACCCTGCATTTTCAAGCTGATCTACTACGGCTTCTTCCGACAAATTGTCAGAGATCCACTGTTGAATGCGGGCAGGGTCATAATGGAGCTGTTCTGTCATGACGAACACATTAAAGCATTAAACAAAAAAGTAAAGGAGAGCGTTTGGATACTACAAGATAATCAACCCATTTCAATTTTCCAAATACGTGTTTTCTTAGCCGAAATTAATGTTGTAGTCTGCAGTAATGTGCTGTGATTTCATTGATTTCTTCTTTTCTTTGCAGGATGCACGGCCGCATTGGGTTTATAAAACAATTGTTCTCTGTTCTGTTTCTAGCAGTGCCGTTCGTTTTATTCGGACAAGAAGATTCTGCTAAATCGGTTGAACTCAGCGAAGTGTTTATCACTGCCTTTCGCAATGAAGTTTCAGAAGAAAACTCCATGCACACAGTTGCACTTAACACCGACAGTTTGTCTAATACCGGGGCATTTACCCTTGCCGACATTATTGCCAAGCAGCCAGGCGTGAGTTTACTCAGCACTGGTCCTGCAATCAGCAAACCCGTTATTCGTGGCGCCTCTGGCAATCGGGTCTTGGTGTTGTTATCGGGACTAAAATTTGACAACCAACAATGGCAAGAAGAGCACGGGCTTGGCTTATCGGCGATGGGGACTGATCGGGTGGAGCTGATTATTGGTCCAGCTGGACTCCTCTACGGCAGCGAAGCCATTGGTGGTGTAGTGAACATTATTGAAGAGGCACCACCAGCCGCAGGCAGCAGTGCGTCGGATATTCGCTTGCTTTATCAATCCAACACCCTTGGCGGCTCCATTCAAGCAGGCTTTAAAACCAATAAGGGACCAACGTGGTGGCGCTTAAGAGCCAATGCAGACAATTTTGCCGATTACAGCGATGGCAACTACCACAGAGTTTTAAATAGCCGGTTTAAGGGGTATGGCCTAAAATCGAGTTGGGGGTTTGATAAAAAGAAATGGCATTCGGTGAATCATTTTATGAGTTCATTCAATCAATTTGGATTTATCTTCAACGATCTCTATACCTTCTTAAAAGCAGATGAAAGATGGAGTCGCTCGCTTTCCGACAATCCAGCGCATTTGGTTTTTTTAAACATCCTTTCATCTGAAAACACTTATTTAAAAAATCAGCGCACTGTGATAAAAATAAATGGAGGCATCCAAAGCAACCAACGCATGGAAAACGAAGGAGGTGGCGCCATTTCACTCAACATGCTTTTACTCACAGGGCAGTACAACATAAAATGGTCGCACCAAATAAACGACAGGCACCACATCGTCCTCTCCCATTTTATAGTGCAAGAACAGAACACCAATTTCGGGGCGCGTAAAATTGTACCCGACGCTTCTTTGCACGAAGGCAATTTTTCCATGTATATGGAGAGCCGTGCATCCAAATCCGTCATCCTTGAATATGGCATTGGTAGTGGGGAGAAATACATTGTCACACGCTACACCCCAACCGTTAACGACGAGAAAAAAATAATCCGTCCCTTTACTAAATTCAGCCCCTATTACACCGCTTACACCGGCCTCACTTGGTTTCAGCATGAACGCTTCAATTTGAAATGCAACCTAGCGACTGGGATAAGGGTGCCTAATTTAGCAGAGCTTTCATCCAATGGATTGCACGAAGGCGTATTTGTTTACGAAATTGGCAACCCACAGCTCAGCAACGAACAGGTTTACTCGGCCAATGTGTTTCTACATTTCAAATCCAGAAAATTCAGTTTCACCATTAGTCCCTTCTATAACCGCTACCACAATTACATTTACCTAAAACCAGGCGGTAGTACTGATTTATGGTATGGCTTTCCAAAAGCCTACTTTGTTCAACAGGACGCTAATCAGTATGGGGCTGAATTCAATTTAACCGGGTTGATTTTCCCCTCGTACAGCATTAGTTTAACAGGATCAGGCATGCGCAGTCAAACCAGTGATGGTGCGTTTACCCCATATACGCCAGCAATAAAGCTCTCGCCTTCTTTTCAAGGGAGTCTTAAATGGGGGATGCATCCGATAGGCTTTTTCATGACTACCGATTTTGTATTTTCACAAACTGAGACTGCTGTTTTTGAACCAGGGTCGGCAGCCTATCAACTGGTTAATGCCGGATTAAACTACAGCTTAAAACGCCCAAAAAAACAATGGCATTTTTCCATAACTGGGAACAATTTGCTCAACCAGGCCTATTGCGATAACCTATCCCGTTTTAAGTATTTCGGATTGCTCAACATGGGGCGCAGCATTATGCTACAAGTGCGGTGTCAATTCAATTGATTTTTTTTATTTAATATTCATTGCTTATTTTGCAGGAAAAACAACATCCATGAAAAGTGTTTTGAAAATCCTCGTTCCTGCAGCCCTACTGTTGTTCACCTCTTGTGAGAAGGACGAGGGAAAATTACCCAACATCAGTTTTAAGACTGGCGGCAGCTATATCAGTGGCGATGCTTCAATTGCCGGTGGCACTACCATTCTCATGGGCATTGATGCCAGTAAAGCCGAAGACCGTGATGTGCTCAAGAAATTTAACATTTCCCGATCGGTAAATGGTGGAGCGGAAGCCAGTTTACAGGACAAAAGTTTATCCAGTAGCGAAGAGGATAATTTTAGCACGGACTTCAGTTTCAAGTTAGACACCACGAAGGGACAAACGAATAAATTCATTTATACCATTACTAACCGTGATGGTCTTACTAATCAAGTCGCCTTGACGGTGACGGTAAAATAATGTGGCAATTTGAGCACCATAGCCAGCCGGTCATTACCCGGAAACACTTTATCAAACGGATGTGGCGTTATTCGCTTTTTGCCGCCGGGTTGATTACCTTTTCTGTTGGCGGTGGCACCCTGGGATACAGAATCACGGCACACACCGAGTGGGTGGACAGTTTTCACATGGCCTGTATGATTTTAACGGGCATGGGGCCTGTTGTAGAAATGAAAACGGAGTCCGCCAAATTGTTCTCTTCCTTTTTTGCGCTTTACAGTGGTATTGCCTTTTTAACCATTAGCGCGGTGTTCTTTTCTCCG
>CANGWA010000076.1 GCA_947457335.1 Sphingobacteriaceae bacterium | reverse complement strand
GTTGACGGGCCTTTGCAACGGTTGAAGGTTTAACCATTTGTTCGGATAACACTTCGGGTTCAAATGTTCTTACCACTTGTCCATTGCGACGGATTTCTTTCACAAACATGGGTTTCACCATTTTACCACCGTTAGCAATGGCGTTGTAAAGGGTGAGGGTTTGAAGCGGTGTCACCTTACTTTCGTAACCAATGCTGACCCATGGAAGCGAGGTGCCGTACCAATCGCGGTCCTTTACATTTTTAATACGGGGCACTCCTTCGCCGGGAATGGAGAGTCCTAATTTTTCATGCAAATGAAAACTTCTGAGTTTATCGGTGTATTGTTTTGGGTTACGGCCGAAGTATTTTACAATGAGTTTGCTGGTACCGACGTTGGAAGAAGTTTCAAAAATTTCTTTTGCGGTGAGCACTGCCGATTTGGGCGGGTGCGAATCCTTCATTTTACGATCGAAGTACATGCATTCGCCATTACCCACTTGTACCTTTTCATCGAGGCTAATGTTGTAGGAATCGATGAGGGACAAGAAGGAAGCTAACTTGAATGTTGAGCCGGGTTCACTTGGGTAACCTAGAGCATAGTTAAAGGACTCGTTGTAGACAGAAGTGTCCTTGCTATCGCGCGTCAAGTTGGCGATGGCCTTGATAGCTCCTGTTTTTACTTCCATCAACACCACGCAGCCGTAAGGCGCATGGTTTTTCATTAAGGCCCGTTCAAGTGCTTTTTCAGCCACATCTTGAATATTGATATCGATGGTACTGTAGAGGTCGCTACCGTCTTTTGGTTCCACTTCGTTTTCGTCGTTGATGGGGCGCCACACATCGCCGGCAATTTTTTGCATCAGGCGCTTACCACTAACCCCCATGAGCACCGTATCAAAAGCACCTTCGAGTCCCACCGGTTTAATCCCCGCACGCGCCATACCAATGGTACGTCCCGCTAACATTTGGAAGGGGCGTTCACGGCGGTTGGTTTGCAGCGTTACCAATCCACCGCGTTTTCCTTTTCGAAGAATTGGAAAGGTTTTTAGGGTTTGCAGGTCCTTATAAGAAACGTTGCGTTGAATCACGACATAGCGGTCTTTATCGCGGCGGGCCTTGTTGAGCAGACTTAAATATTCCCGTTTGCTTTTATCTTTGAATAGTTGGCTGAGGGCGAGGGCGAGCGAGTCGCGGTTTTCTTTATAGAGTAGGTCTGTGATAGAGGGTGCATTGATATCGACGGCAACTTCGTAATAAGGAAGTGAGGTGGCCAAAAGGGCGCCATTGACATCGAAAATATTGCCACGCACGGCTTCCATGTCTTCGACCTTGGTCGTAAACGCTTCAGCTTTGTTGCGCCAGTATTCCCCTTGACTGAATTGGATGATGGAAATGCGGTAGAAAATGGCGAGCGCAAAAACGCACAGCACCACAAAGGTGACGTAGGTACGTGTGAGTATGGCTTTGCGATCGGTCATTTTTTTGAAACCACGTTTTTGTATAACACTGCACTATCTACAGCAATTTTGACAGGGGGGACAATCGGTTCCTTTAGTCCCAATGTTGCCACCGCTGCGGCCATTTCACTCTGTTTGGTAGCAAACATGAGTTCACTGGTGGTGGAGATGTATTCGGTATGGTATTCTTTTATTTTTTTATTGAGTTTATTTTCGAGCCGTATGTTATCATCGGCGTAGTAATTGTAGCCGATATAAAAAAGTGACAAGCCAGTGAGGAACAGAATGAACGGTATAAAGCGCACATTGCGTTCATCAGCTAAAAAAGTTCCACTGAAGACCGACGAGAGGGACTTGGCTAAAACGCCCTTTTTACGCGGTTTGGCGGGTTTTTCAGGGGGCGACACCGTTTCCTGCACCACTTCTTCGGGCACAGGCGTTTCTTCAACGGGTATTTCTCTGAACTTATTCGCCACTCGGCTATTCTTAGTTGGTTATTTTTTCCGCAGCCCGCAGTTTGGCGCTGCGTGCGCGTGGATTTTGCTGTATTTCTGTTTCATCGGGTACCACTGGTTTTGATGTCATGCTGCGGTACATCTGTTTGCGTGTGCCGTATATGACATCTGTTTCTGCCTGTCCCTCAACATTACCCGTCTTTATGAGGTTTTTCACGAGACGGTCTTCAAGACTGTGATAAGAAATGGTGACCAATCGTCCGCCTGGCTTCAATACCAAATGGCATTGCGTGAGGCATTCTTCGAGTGCAGGAATTTCTTGGTTCACTTCGATGCGGAGCGCTTGAAACACCCGTGCCAAAAATTTCGTTTCAGCAGCGCGGGGTGTTACGGGCGCAATGGCAGTTTGCAAGTCGGCGGTAGTAACGATAGATGCATTCGCTCTGGCTTTATCAATAACGCGAGCAAGTGCACCGGCGTTATTAATTTCGGCGTACTTTCTAAAAATAGCAGCGAGTTCGTTGACACCGTATTCGTTCACCACTTGGCGAGCCGTTAGTGCGTTAGCGCGACTCATGCGCATGTCGAGTTCGCTATCGAAGCGAATAGAGAAGCCGCGTTCTGCTTCATCGAATTGATGTGAGGAGACGCCAAAGTCACCAAGTATTCCATCAACGGCTGTAACGCCGTGGACGCGCAGGTAATTTTTCAGAAATCTGAAATTGTGTGGAATCAAGGTGAAGCGTTTATCATCGGGCACATTGGCACGCGCATCTTCATCTTGATCAAAAGCGAACAAACGTCCCTTTTCACCCAGCGCAGCCAGTATGGCCCGTGAATGACCGCCACCACCGAAGGTGAGGTCGACATAGGTGCCATCCTTTTGGATCTGCAACATTTCTATACAGGCATTTAAAAGAACGGGCGTGTGGTACACGTTACTCATCGGCAGGGTCGTTGAAATTCAATCCACCCAGCACTTCTTCAGCCAATTTTTCGATATCGATATCCTGACTGAGGAATTCTTCATACAGTTTCTTATCCCATATCTCAACCACGTTATTACTACCGAGCACCTTGATGTCGGCGCCTATTCCGGAGTAATCGGTGAGCGATTTAGGTATGAGCAAACGACCTGCATTATCAGCGCTCACGTTAGTAGCGCCCCCGGTAAAACGGCGTACAAACACATCGTTGGCTTTAATCAGGCGGTTCAGTTTGCTTAATTTCTTATTCAATTTTTCCCATTCTGCCATGGGGTAGAGCACCAAACATTTTTGGTGCAGGTTGCGATTAATCACAAATCCCTTCTCAAAAACAGCTTCCAACTGCTTGCGCAGGTCCACGGGGAACATAAAACGTCCCTTCGCGTCCACTTTACAATCGTATTCTCCAATGAGGCTGTTCATGGGGTCTCCCAAGGTTTGAGCAAAAATAATCACTTTTTTACCACTTTTTACCACTTTAACCCCCATTTTACCACTTCTGTTGATAAAAACGGGCTTATGAACATTGTTAATTACTAATATTTTGCTTATATTAAGATTAGTGGTAATTCACAGAATGCCTGTGTTTATTGGGGTTTGGACATCTTTTTGGGAAAAACTAGGGGGGACAAAACCGCTACTAACGTTTTGGGGATATGAACAATCCGTTTTAATGTAACTGACCTTAACCTCAGGTGTTTAGCAAATGGGCATCTGCCACAACGTTCATCGAACGGAGAGGTAAGAGGGATTAATTGTTAATGGGTAATGGTTAATTGTTAATGACGTGAACACGGCATGCGCCAAGTTTCAAATTGATTGGAATTGAAAATGGAGAATTGAAAATTGAGAGTTGAAAGTTGAGAATGGAGAATGGAGAGTTGAAGCGTTGACGTTCATTTACGCATGAATTGTAAATGGTGAATGACGGGAACGCTGAAATTAATTGTTAATGGTAAATGGTTAATTGTTAATGACGTGATCACTGCATGCGCCAAATTTCAAATTGAAAATTGATAGCAATTGATAGTTGAGAATGGAGAATTGAGGCGTTGACGTTCATTTACGCGTGAATGGTTAATGGTGAGTTGTAAATGGTTAATGGCATTGACCCTCACTTTGCGATCTTTGCCTCTTCGTGCCGTCACCCTGAAGCGAAAGTCACAAGCATTTTCATTCACCAATCACTTTCTGCTTGAAGGGTTGCGTCCTATTGAATTGAAAATGGAGAATTGAAAATTGAGAGGGCGTTTGTCTAGACTTCGCGGCCTTTGCGCCTTTGTGTTGTCACCCTGAAGCGAAAGTCACGAGCATTTTCAATCACCAATCACTTTCTGCTTGAAGGGTTGCGCCCCCTAAAAATTGAAAATTGATAGTGGAGAATTGAAAGTGCGTTTATCTTGACTTCGCGCTCTTCACCTTAAATCAACTCTTCCTTCTTAAAATAATCCAAAACAGCATCGACCATCAACCGGTTCTGCTGCTTGGCATCGAGGGGCGGCAAGGCTTCTACCAACTCCCAATGGGGCCAGCCATCGCCATCGTTACCCACATACTTATAAAACCCAAAGGGTTCCAACAAGGTGCAAATGGCTACGTGCATAATGGCCAACTTTTCATCTTTCTTGTACTTGCGATACGGCTTACCTAATTCCTGTAAACCAATAACAAAGATGATGGCATCAATATCCATTGGCCCACCAAAGCGCTGGGCTAATTGCTCCTGAAGCTGGTCCCACTCCGACTTCATTCTTCTTCGTCAGAATGCTCTAAATGAAACTTAATAAAATCCAACACATCGTCCTTACCTACCAATTTCTCAGCAGAGGTCATAATGGTGTTAGGCAACTCGTCCCAGTACTTCAACAATTCATTCTCAATCGCTTGCATATTGCGCAATTGCTCGCTTTTCGAGAGTTTATCGGCCTTGGTATAAATAATACAAAATGGCACATTCTTCTCACCACACCAGGTGAGAAATTCCATATCAATTTTCTGTAACGGCAACCGCAAATCCAACAACACAAACAAACACACCAAACTGTCGCGCTTGGTGCAGTAATCAATAATCATCGACGCAAATCCTTCGCGCTTGCTCTTGCCAGTCTTTGCATACCCATATCCCGGTAAATCAACCAGGTTCCACTTGTCATTTATGACAAAAAAATTCAAGGTTTGCGTCTTACCCGGTGTAGCCGACACTTTAGCCAACTTGCCGTTACCAGTAAGCATGTTTATCAGCGACGATTTGCCCACATTACTTCGTCCAATAAAAGCGAACTCTGGCATGCGGGGCGGGGGACACGTTTTCAGTCCATCAGCACTCTTTAAAAAAACGGCCTTACTTATTTTCATGTGCGTGCTTTTTTCTCAGCGATGTAAGTGTCTACGTGGCGCTCTTTTTTAGCCTCGTAAATATCGCTTATGGTAACTAATATGCCGGTTTCTTCTACCCCACCAAAAGTGGGATTAATAGCCGTGCCGAAACTTTTCATAGTCGGACTCAAATTCATGTACGCATTCATGAGTGGCGGAATATTTTCACCCAATGCTCTCACACGTGAATTCATGTACGCATACCCTTCCTTGTAAGCCATTGTTTTTAGCGTAGCCATGTAATCGGTAACATCGGTTTTAATTTCAACCGAATGAATCGGCACCACCATGTTTAGCGCGTCCGGAAAATAATGTTTCAAGAAGCTCAAAATATAATCGCGCGCCTCCACATTAAAATCGGTGTACATGGTTACCTTGCCATAAAAATGTTTTTGCGATGGATTGTCAACCACAATAGCACCCAAACCATCCCATAAATTATCAAGGCTAAACAACCCTTTGCGCATGTTTTCACGCGGTTGGTAAAGCGGTTGTATAAACGAGCGCCCCAATTCAATGGTCTCTTTTAAATACCCTTCATAAAAGGGTTTATTAAAGGTGAACAATTCGGTAGTGGCCAATTTTACTTCGCCATTAACAAATTCAGCGTCCTTACACAAAATAAAACGATAGGCTCCAACAATTTCTTTTTCTTCAGGGTTCCACACCAACAATTGCTGGTAAGGGTGGTTACTCGTATCAAACTCATCAATGTCGATTGATTTGCCCGTACCACCACCTGCGTGGCGAAAAGTCACTTCTCTTAAACGACCAATTTCACGCATCACATGGGGTGCATTGTGATGGGTAATGATGTAGATCTCGTTGGCTCCGTTATTGGTCTTGCGTACATAACGTTCTCGGTTGAGTTCGTCAAGCAAGGCCTCGCGGCTAACTTTTTCGATAATCTCTTGCATATGCACAAAGATAAGCAGTAAAGTGCAGGTAGGGAAACAACCCGCTATTGGTTTTCAATACTTATGCAACTTCATTGGCTCTTTTTTTATCCGCTATTTAATATCCAAACAAACGTCACCTTAACCGCATAAATAACAACCTACAAATGCCTTTTCATATTCTGCTTTTTCAGGGCGCCTTCACCCGCTTTCCGCTGCAAGCCAACTTGGCGGGGCTAAGCAGGCGTATGGCGTGCGCGGTCCCCACTTACAGTAGTCGTGGGGCCTGCGCCGCTCAACGCCTGCTAACCCCCTTCGGCGTTGGGCTTTCCGCTACAATCGGGGGCGCACGTTTACGCCAACTTTTACGCGAAATACCGCCATCTATTACGGTCTACTACGCAACCTACTACTTAGGTTTTCATCAGAAATACACCGAGTTAATGGATTTCACCACAGAACCATTAATATTTCATTAATTTCACAGTTGAATCATGCACAAGCTGCTGCTCATACTCGCTCTTTTTTACCTTACTGGCCTTGAGGCGCAATTGGCCACGTTTGAATTACTAACCACCCCTTGGCAATGCAACAAAGGCACGGCACAGGTGCGCACCAACTTGCAGCTAACGAAAGATTCAGTCAAATTCAAGTGGAGTACCGGGCAAGCGAACCAGGTTATTGGTGGACTAGAAACGGGTGATTACTCCGTTAAAATCACCTATACGGTAAAAAAAGACACCCTCTACCAACACCGCGACACCACGCTGTGGTTTTCAATTGATAAAAAACTGTGTTATGTCGTAGTGCCCAAGTATTTCTCACCAAATGGCGATAATTACAACGATTTGCTCATCATCAACAACATCGATGCACACCCCGAATTTGAATTTACCGTGTATAACAAATGGGGACAGCGTGTACACCACCAACAACAAACGTTTGAGCCATGGAATGGCCAGTGGTTAGGAGTAGACCTACCTGATGGTACCTACTACTATGTATTTCTTTACAACAAATCGAGCACCACCGTGTACGAAAAAGGCGATATCACCATTCTCCGCTAATTCTAATTCAACCGTTCGTCCTTCATTTATTTCCAGTTACGTAAACAATGTTACCAGCTTTCAGAGAGCAGTGGTTATTCGTTGCTGCATCGTGTAATTTGGATTTAAGATTACTGCCGATGATACAACTCTACATTACTTCTAAAACCACAACTCATGATGTACATGGAAGAAAACCGGCAGAAGATGAACGATATCATCTTTGCCCACCGCAACAAGGCGTATGGCGCCTACGCTATCCGTAGCGATTACGGAAACACTGTTATCCGCTCCCTGCTCATTGTGGCGGGCACCATTGGGTCGCTTGCTTTCTTGGCTTATCGTGTAACACGGCCACTGCCCGACCCTGCCATTCTGCCCGTTGGTCAAGAGAAAATCATCGAATGCATTTTTCCTGTTATTGAAGAGGAGAAAAAAGTTGAGCAACACGATACGCATAAAACAACTGAAAAAAGTGGCGGACAAAAGAGCACCCAAAACGCTCTTGTTGTTTCTGACTCGGTTGAAACACACGATACCAGCGTTGTACAAACCAACTTGATTGCAACCAACAACGGTACCGCTGTAAGCACTGAAACAAGCACAGGCAGCGGCACTTATACCACTGCTGGTTTTCCGGCCTCTGGCACTACAGCCGTAGTGCACAATGAGTTTACTTTAGATAAAATGCCGGAGTTCGATGGTGGCTTTGATGCCTTGCGCACGTATGTGATGCGCCGCGTGAAGTACCCGCGCGAAGCGCTCGACGACGGACTCGAAGCAACAGTTTATGTAAAATTTATTGTGGATGAGAAAGGCAAAATAACCGACATAAAAGCCCTCAACACACCCAACGGAGGTTTTGTAGAATCGGCGATTGACGCCATGAAACAAGTGCCCGATTTTAAGTCACCCGGTTACTTCCAAGGACACGCCGTAAAGTGTTACTACCAATTACCGATACGGTTTAAATTAAGTCGATAATAGTAAGGTCGGGCCATCAGCAGCCCGACTTTTTTTTGAATTCTCTTTTAGTAACCATAGCGATTAACGCGCAACAGGGACCGACGCAATTAGCTATACGCCGGCGGACCTTAGCGGCCCTTAGGGCGCGGCGGCTCGTCCTGAAAGGCGAGACCCCGCAGCCATTAGGGCGGCTTTGGTGCGACCAGTAGACTAATGCGGAGAGCCCGACCCAAGCAAGCAGGCATCTAATACTAATAAATACAGCCTGCTTGCGCAGGGGGTTGCCCAAGTACAAATTAGTAGTCGAAGGTGTACTTATTTTGAAATCCTTTTTAGTAACCAAAGCGATTAACGCGCAACAGGGACCGACGCAATTAGCTATACGCCGGCGGACCTTAGCGGCCCTTAGGGCGCGGCGGCTCGTCCTGAAAGGCGAGACCCCGCAGCCATTAGGGCGGCTTTGGTGCGACCAGTAGACTAATGCGGAGGGCCCGACCCAAGCAAGCAGGCATCTAACACTAATAAATACAGCCTGCTTGCGCAGGGGGTTGCCCAAGTACAAAACATTCGTTGGAGTTTATTCATACCAATTCATTCACGAATAAATTGTAACTTTTACAACGAAAAGGGGTTCTTAAAAAACGACCAACATGAATTTGCTTCTCAGAAAAAGAAAACATGCCTTTCTACTCCTAGCGTTTATTTTATCGCAAGGACTGTTTTCACAATATTGTTTTCATTTTGAGAGGGATGGTGGATTTGCGCAAGGCAGCGAATTAACGCAAGTTATCACAGATGACTTTAATAAAGATGGGGTTTTAGATTTAGTTACCACTGACCTCTTTGAAGAAAGAATTACCATCATCAAGGGTCTTGGCAATGGCTCGTTCAGCGTTGTAGGTTCCTATTCCTTTACTGGCGAATCCCGATCACTTACTTCTCTTGACTTTGATAACGATGGTATATTAGACTTGGCTGTTGCGTGTGGCAATTTGAATGCCATCAAACTTTTTAAAGGTGCGGGCAATTTTAGTTTCACACCATCCTCTCTACTTCCAGTCAATGCTAATCCGAGTTACGTTATTGCTGCTGACTTCAATAATGATCAAAAGATAGACATCGCTTCAATGAGTTATTTTATTGGCACTATATCCGTTTTACTTGGTAATGGGGACGGCACATTTAATACGCCCTTATCCACCACCAACTTTATTCAGCCAGGTATGTTTCAAGTTGGAGATTTTAATGAAGATCAAAAACTTGATTTTGCGCTCGCTTCGTTGTGGCAAGACAGCATTGCAGTGATGTTTGGCGTTGGAGACGGTAATTTTACAAATCTCCACTATATCCCCACAGGGCACAGAACCACTGCTCTCACATTTGCTGATTTTGATGGTAATGGACATTTAGATTTAGTTGCTACCAATGAGGGGACCAATGACTTTAGAGTTTATTTGGGTGATGGCGCAGGTGGTTTTATACATAAATGTACTGTTGGAAGACTTGGGGTAGATATGGTCAATCACGCCGATTTTGATAAAGACGGAAAAGAAGACTTGGTTACCGCTAATGGGAATTCATTTCCAGGCATGACAGTGTTTTTGGGGAATGGCGATGGTACGTTTCAACCGTTGATTATGCTAAACTCAGCTGGCTCCTGTATACTTACAAATGATTTTGACCTAGATGGTTTTCCAGACATTATTAGCAGTCTACCAGACGCTCTTTTTATTTTCTTGCATTGCAACACCACTCGAATAAACGAATTCGTACAACCCGATTACACCCTTACCATTCTACCCAATCCGGCTAACGCTAACCAAACTATTCAAATACACACAGCTCAACAAGAAACAGTTCAAGTACAATTGTTAGACATAAGCGGCCGATTGATTAATACTTGGCAAATGAACAGCCAGCCAAATGGAACTACAGAAATAAATATTCAGCTCGAATCATTGGAGAATGGGATTTATTTCTACCTTATAAAAATAGGTAATGAAAGCACTTGTAGAAAGTTCATTAAAGAATAATTAAATGACCGATATTAGAAGAAGACATGCGATTCTACTCCTAGCGTTTATTTTATCGCAAGGACTGTTTTCACAATACTGTTTTCACTACGAGAGGGATGGAGGTATTGGCATGGGTTCCTATCT
>CANGWA010000075.1 GCA_947457335.1 Sphingobacteriaceae bacterium | reverse complement strand
TGATGGATCCTTTTCTGGCCTTTAGCATTGGTTTTTGAACTGCCTTCACCATGTTGAATACCGATTTAAGGTTAGCATTGATGACCTCGTCCCATTGTTGTTCGGACATACGCATCAACAAGGTGTCCCGGGTAATCCCCGCATTATTTACAAGAACATCTACAGTTCCAAATTCAGTTACCACCTCGGTTACCAGCTGATCTGCAGCATGAAAGTTTCCGGCATCACTTTTGTAGCCTTTAGCCTTGATGCCGAAGGCGGCCAATTCCTGTTCGAGCTGGCGAGCTTTCTCCTCGGAGGATACGTAAGTAAAAGCAACATTGGCACCATGTGCTGCACATAATTGGGCAATTCCTTTGCCAATACCACGGGTGGCACCTGTGATAAGGACTACTTTGTTTTCAAGTAATTTCATAATCCCCAAAGATTCAAAAATTCAGTGTACTCCCGAAGCACTAATTCATAAAGATTTGAAACGTCAATATAGAATGATTGTTCCGCTAAAAAAAGCTCCACTTTTAACATTTAAGATGTCATTTTCACAATTCCCGGCACGCTTCTTGTTGAAATTTGTTAAAAGAGAACAGTTTACTTATTTTTGAACTTTAATGAAAAAACAGAACATGAAAAGAATCGGTTTAGTGGCGTTTTTTATGGTTTTTGCTGGAATGCTGGCAAAAATGAACGCACAAGAGGCTTCCCGTGTACGGTACCAGTACTTCAGTAATGACTCCTTGAAGGGGTTTGATGAGCAGGCCGCGCGCATGAGTGCAATTAGCGAAGGATTCCTTGGGGACGAGTTCCCAATTAGGATGAACATGCTGAAGCGCCAGTACATCAATGCGAAATACGATTTAGTGCCCAACAATCAACATTCTGGTCCAGCGATTCCAAATATGCAGGTATTGCCAGGTTGCGTGAATGAAGATTTTGAAGCGAGTACAGCTGGACAGATTACAACTTCCACTCAAATTAACGGTTGGGTAGTAACTGGCGGTTCGCACACACTTGGCTCTTCATACAACTCGTGTAATCTTAGCGGTTGCTGTCCGAACAACCCATTGGAGTGTGTGTTAATCACAGCGCCAGCCACTGGTTATATCGACAATACAATTGGTGCGCAGTACCCAATCTATTCTGTTTTCGGCACAGATGTAGCTAATTCTACTGCAGCAGCAGCTGCCAACACGCATATAGCTCAACCAATGAAGGGTAACAACTTCATTCGTGTCAACAGTAACAACAATAACTACAGTCTATCACGGTTGTCAAAGACATTTAGTGTTACATCGGCTAACTCCCTTTTCCAATTTGCCTTCATTTCGGTTTTTGCAACGGGTCACAGTTGTTGCGATGCAGGTGCCTTTAAAATCAATCTATTCAACGGGTCCCAATCGATTCCATGTCCGAATTTTACCATCTCCGCTCCATCTGGTGGATCATTCGGTTGTCCGGGCGGTGCAGGCACGCCTAATTACTATGTAACCAATTCAAATACTACTTATACTTACAATTCAAGTGGTGGTAGTAATGGTTCCTACATTTACAACCGCTGGCAAATCAACTCTATTGATATGACCCCTTACATTGGACAGAACATAACGATTGATATCGTTACTTCGGACTGTACCGCTGGAGGTCACTATGGTTATATTTATTTCGACGCTCAGTGTGGACCTATGACTATTGTAGGTAACGGCACCCAGTTCCCAGCCGACTCAACTAACGTAAAAGTTCCTACTTGTGGTGCAGCTGGTGCAACTATAACAGCTCAATCAGGCCTCGGTCCTTATTCCTGGATAGGTCCAGGAGTACCATCCAATTATTCAACGCCTTCTTACACCAACCAAACCTACGTTTCCAGCATTTCTGCAACGTACACTTTGCAAATGAATCCTGCAGGCTCATGTCAGCCAATTAATAAAGTAGTTACTACTACAGTTACTCCTGCTCCATTGTTAGCAGCAAGTGTGGTACAAGCGCAATGCGGTGGCACTATGGCAGTTGTCTCGTTAACCCCATCTGGTTCAGCAGCCGTTCCATCCTCTTTGACTTGGTCACCTTCACCACTTTCACTGAATTCTTCCACAACCATAGGTAACTACCAGATACCTACCTCGGGGGTAACGATTGTGACGGTTACAGCAAAAGATCCATTGGGATGTAAAGTGGTTGCCAATGCAACTGTATTGCCTGCACCGCCTATTCCTAGCTTCACCATACAAAACATTACCAATCAGTATTCCATTACGTGTAAAACGCCTTCAATTGATTTGAATGCTTACAATACGTATACATATGGTACACTGAATTATTTCTGGGCGACGCCGAGCGCTACTTTCAATACCTCTTCTGTTACCATATTTAATCCTGGTAACGTAACGGTAACGATTACGGACCCGGTGACCAATTGCGTAACCACACGCACTACATCGATTCTAATCAATACGGTTGCCCCAACCAGTTCGGCTACACCAATCAATCAGGTAATCAACTGTACCAATTTGGCCGCACAAACCGTAACGTTGAGGACGAATTTGAGTACGAATGTAATTCAATCAATATATGCGCCTACGGGTGGTACGGCTCAAACAGTGAACGACACTGCTTTTTTCTCAGGAACGAGTCCTGGTACCTACACTTATGTTGTTGAAAACGCCATTAATGGTTGTAAAACCACCAAGCAGTTCACGATTTCATCAACTGATGACTTCCCTACTTACAGTTTATTGAGTAATCCTAGTAACTTTACAGTAGGTTGTAACGCAAAAGGAACGGTTACAATTAACATTTCCAATGCTGCAACAACCAATCCTCCTGGTGGTGTCGTTCATTACACGATTCTTCCCCCTGGCTTCACCGGTACGAACATTGGCGTAAGTCCAACCAGTGTATTCACCTTCACTGCTGCAGGTACATACACCGCCATCACGAAGTCCTTAAACAGCGGCTGTATTACCAAGTTGCCATTCTCGATTTTGAATAACAAATTCGGTCCTCCAATTGATACAGTTATTGCTGAACGTACAGTACTTGATTGTACACACCCTACTGTTACAGTTGTTGGCCATACCGATTCAACTAATGTAAAATACGAGTGGTTCTATGCTGCTAATAGCGCTACCAATACGTTTATTGGGGACTCGGTGGTAGTATCTTCTAACACCGCTGCTCCAAACAATACTGTAGTGTCGACTTATTCATTAACCGTTACAGATTTGAATAGCACTTGTCCAAGCTTCACTACCATAACAATTCTTCAAAATATTCTTCCGCCAACTGTGAGTGTAACAGTGAACCGTGCAATTACTTGTTTCGAGCCAAACATCATCGTTTCAATGGGTGGCAAGAACAACTCTAAATTCCCAGGCACTTTGCCTTCACCTTACAACGTAAGATGGATTGGCCCATCACCGCAAGTACCAAGTGAAGCAACGCCTCAGTACACCTGTGGTGTACCAACCCCATCTGGTTCCAATCAGTACACGGTGGTTGGTGTAGACAACTTGAATGGTTGTATCGACACGGCTTATTTTGATGTAGCAGACGGTAGAGATTACCCAGTCGTTAATAATCCAGAAGCACCAGCTCCTTCAGTATTGGATTGTGGTACAACCAATGCAAAGTTGAGTCCAATCATTACTTCTTCTGCGGCTGCACTAACTTACTCGTGGTCCGGTGGTCCCTCATCAGCTACACTTTCAGGGATTAATTCCAAGACATTAACGACTTCTTCTATTGGTGAATACAACATTTTGGTGACCAATACTATTAGCGGTTGTGCTACCAATGCTCAAATGTCTGTGAAGGATGGCTCGTTAACGGTTGGCTTTGATGCGGATAACTACGAAGGCTTCGCGCCAATGGTAGTTACTTTTAACAACACCTCTACATCTAGCTTAGGTAACAGCAACATACAAAGTTGGTGGAACTACGGTAACAGTGTTACTGGTACTATTACTGCCGCAACATCACAGTCCATTACTACCACCATCACCAAGTACGATCAGCCAGGAACCTATTCGGTGACCATGTGGGCCATGAAAGGCTCATGCTTAGGAAGCTTTACTAGAGTGATCAAGGTAATGGCTCCGTCTGAAATGATTGTTCCAAATATCTTTACACCAAACGGTGACAAAGTGAATGACTTATTCTTCTTGAAAGCCACTAATCTTTCAAATCTTGAAATGTCCATTTATGACCGTTGGGGGCATCTGGTATATGCAATCAACACTGACAAAGGACAAATGGAGTGGGATGGTAAGAACCAAGCTGGTGCCGAATGCTCTGAAGGAGTTTACTTCTACACGCTAAAAGCGAGTGGAAAAGATGGTGCCTCTTATGAGAAAAAGGGTAACATCACGCTTGCACGATAAGCCAGCCCTCTTATTCAAAATTAAATCCCGTTCAATGTAAAATTGAACGGGATTTTTTTTATTTTGGCGGTTTTTAGCAAGGTATTTGCTATATTTGTATTTCGAGAAATTCTGTAAACTTTATGAGAAAACTCCTTACGCTCGCACTTGTCGCCCTGGGAATGAACCTCTTTTCACAAACTGTTGTGAACATGTGTTATGGTGGGGCTGCAGTTGTAGCTGCAACGAATCCGTCCAACTTGGCGAATCCGGCATACACGGTGAACCCGGGTAAGGTTAATAGTTCAAGCCCGAATTTTACTGTATCCCCCTCTGCTACCTCTAACTTTACACTAATCACGGGTGGCACCACCACCAATAGTGCTTTCGCCACTACTTCTGTAGTTGTAACTGTGAGTGTGTTGCCAGTTGCGGTGCTCAGTCCGACCTTGTTCCAACCATCGTGTACAAGTACAGTGAGTGGCTTCAACCTAGGTTTGAGCTTTATGCCAAATTCATCTTCAGCACCTGCTTATTCGGTGCAATGGGCTACCAACGTGCCCAACGGTATTACCTCCATTTCGCAATATTCTGTAGCATCAGGGGTAGCACCTGGTTCTTACACCGCTGTTGTCACTGCGGATGGTGGTTGCCAGATTGCTTATTTATTCACCTTGATTCCTCAGCCTGCACCTGCTAATTATAGTTTTGTGCCGAATGGATTAAATGCTTTTTCTCTGACGTGTGTTAACGTTTCTCAGACGGTAGGTGTGAGCAATCCTGTTTTGTCTTATACATGGACCAGTCTTTCTCAGCCAGCGAATAACAATACGTTGAATACTTTTGGTTACACAACAGCAGGTGTGTATACCGTTATCGCAACCAACACCGTTTCGGGTTGTCAATTAACCAGAACTCTAGGGGTTTATAACAACACCACGGTTCCAGTCTTTACCCTTACGCCTGCCAATCAAGTTGTAACCTGTTCAAACTCTGCACAAACAACAGTAACACTCACGGCGGTTTCACTTTCAGCGAATGTGAATTTTAGTGTATTCTCTCCAAATACACAGAACGTTTGGTTATCAAATAACTATACAACAGCTTACTTGGGTGCACCTGCTAGTGCTCCTTATACTGTTATCTGTACCAATGGTGCGAACGGCTGTTCGTCTGTAAAAAACTTCACCATAGCCGCCAATGGGGCATTCCCAACTTATTCATTAATCAGTTCACCAAGTAACTTCACTCTTGGTTGTTTTGCCAAAAGTACAGCGACTGTGACCATGTTTAATGGTCAAACCACGCCTCCAGGCGGTCAAATCAATTACGCCTTATTAATTCCTGGCGCTACCTCAACAGTGGGCAGTTTCACCTCTACACCAGCCTTCTCTGTTAACACAGCTGGAACTTACACTGCTATTGTTAAGGATGCAAACAACTCGTGTGAAACAAGACAGGCTTTCAGCATCCTTTCCAATACTGCTGCTCCTAATGTTGATTCCTTAATTGCTTCTGTGCCACGCATCACTTGTACTAAACCAACAGGAACGATTTCAGTTTATTCGGATTCGCTGCACGTAGATTATTTGTGGACCTTACCAAATAACCTAGGCACTTTTATTGGTAGTGTTGTTCCTGTAGCTGGTAATACAGTAGGGGCAGCTGCTACCGCTTCAATTGTTGGTACTTACACCATTAAATTGACTGAGCAAAACAACACTTGTTTCACTACAAGAACGATTACCATAGAGCAGGACGTATTCACGCCTTCGTGCGTGCCAACGCCTACCTCCAATGCTAATTTGACCTGTGCTAATCCAACCATTATTTTAACTACCGGAGGTACCTCGCGTTCACCTTACAATCCGAATAAATTCAATATACAAAACGTGAAGTGGCAAGGACCTTCACCGCAGGTGGATGCATTTGCTTCGTCACAATATACTGCGGGGGTTATTGGACAATATACGTGTACGATTGTTGACCCATACAACGGTTGCGAAGGTGTAGGCACACTAACAGTAGGTGATTTGCGCGATTACCCAGTGGTGAATAATCCTACGGCTCCTGCTCCTAGTGTGTTGGATTGTGGTGCCAAGAGTGCATCTCTGTCTCCAATTATTACGTCAAGCTTAGCCAATTTAACGTATAGCTGGTCTGCACCATCTACCGCAACAGTAAGCGGAAAAGACACTAAAACCCTAACGACAAACGTCCCTGGCACCTTTACTGTTGTTGTTACAAACACAGCTAATGCTTGTGCGACGACTGTTACCATGTCTGCTATTAACGGTTCATTGCAAACAGGAATCGCTTCTAGCAAAACTACTGGTTTTGCTCCATTGGAAGTAGAGTTTACCAACAATTCAACTTCTAGTTTGGGTACCGCTAGCATTAACACCGTGTGGAGTTTTGGTATCGATTCCGTGCTTACCGCACCATCAACGACCATTGCCCCAAAAATCACCTACACCCAGCCTGGTACTTATGTGATCAAGGCTTGGATTTCAAAAGGAACTTGTTTGGGTACTGCATCTGTACAAATCATAGTAGATGCTCCTTCTAACTTAATAGTACCGAATATTTTCTCGCCAAATGGGGATAAAGTCAACGATCTATTCTTCTTAAAAGCTACAGGCTTATCTTCAATCGATATGAGTATTTATGACCGATGGGGCCATCTTGTTTACCAATTGAATACAACTAAAGGTCAGGTGGAGTGGGATGGAACCACTCAAACTGGAGCAGAAGCCGCCGAAGGCGTATACTTCTATACATTGAAAGCAACAGGTAAGGATGGTGTAGAATACGAGAAAAAAGGGAATATTACCTTAGTACGCTAAGCACTAAGAAAAATGTAAGAATGGACCCGGTTCTGTAAAACAGAGCCGGGTTTTTTCATGTCATTTCTCCCAACAAATAGAGAATAAATAGTACATTTGAAACCACTAAATAAGCGATATGAATATCCACGAATATCAGGGAAAGAGCATACTTAAAAGCTTTGGTGTAGCCATTCAGGAAGGAATCCTTGCCGAAACACCAGATCAAGCTGTAGCCGCAGCTAAAGAACTTAAAGAAAAATTCAATAGCGACTGGGTAGTTGTAAAAGCCCAGATCCACGCAGGTGGTCGCGGTAAAGGCGGTGGAGTGAAACTCGCAAAAAACTTGGATGAAGTTAAAGAGAAAGCAAGCCAAATCATTGGTATGCATCTCATAACACCACAAACAAGTGCAAAAGGTAAACTCGTGCACAAGGTGCTAGTAGCACAGGACGTGTATTACCCGGGACCAACACCAACTAAAGAATTCTACATGAGTGTATTGCTTGACCGTGCAAAAGGCCGCAATACCATCGTATACAGCACAGAAGGGGGCATGGACATTGAGCATGTTGCTGAACACACCCCAGAAAAAATCTGGAAAGAAGAAATTGATCCACGTGTTGGCATGCAAGGGTTTCAAGCACGTAAAATTGCATTCAACCTTGGTCTTACTGGGAATGCACACAAAGAGATGGTTCGCTTCGTAAATGCCCTTTACAAAGCGTATGAAAGCATTGACGCGTCGTTATTCGAGATTAACCCTGTTTTAAAAACCAGCGATGATAAAATCATTGCGGTGGATAGTAAGGTGACTTTCGATGACAATGGTTTGTACCGTCACCCCGATTATGCGGCCATGCGCGACATCACAGAAGAGGATCCAACCGATGTAGAAGCACGTAATGCAGAATTGAACTATGTAAAACTCGACGGTAACGTAGGTTGCATGGTGAATGGGGCGGGACTAGCGATGGCTACAATGGACATCATTAAGCTAAGCGGTGGTGAGCCTGCGAATTTTCTCGATGTAGGTGGTACAGCCAACGCAGAAAGGGTTGAGAAAGCATTTCGCATCATTCTAAAGGATCCGAATGTAAAAGCTATCCTAATCAATATTTTTGGCGGTATTGTGCGTTGCGACCGAGTTGCGCAAGGCATTGTTGATGCCTATACCAACATGGGCAATATCAGTGTGCCAATCATTGTGCGTTTACAAGGAACCAATGCAGAAGTGGCGAAAAAACTAATTGATGAATCAGGGTTGAAAGTATATTCAGCAATTGAGTTCCACGAAGCAGCTGCACTGGTGAATAAATTATTGAATAATGCTTAAAAAACATTAACTTTAACCTAGCGACGCAACGTAAAAACTATGACTATGAATAAAACGAAGTTTATGTTCTTATGTGCATCTACAGCTCTTTTAATGTGGAGTTGTGGTGACAGTGAACAAAATGATGAACTCGCACAACCGGAAGCAGCTCAAACAGAAACAACGCCTGCCCCGGCTAACGAAACTTTTTTCCAAGTGCCCTCACCTGGTGAGATGTTGACCTTTATTAAAATGGTGGGTGATAAGCAGATAAAAAACATTAGCTTCCTTAACCCAATAGCCAATGAGAAGAAATATGCTGATGCGAAGTCAAAAGCGGTGAATTTCGGTATTTACAGTTGCGACCTTAGCTATTGCAGTATTTTTGAAATCGGTTCCGAATCACTTAAATACTTCAAAGTAGTGAAAACGTTAGGTGAGCAAATTGGTGTTTCAACCGCCATTAAACCTGAAATCCTTAAACGCCTTGAAGCCAATATTGG
Source organism: Sphingobacteriaceae bacterium (assembly GCA_947457335.1). Classification (GTDB taxonomy): domain Bacteria; phylum Bacteroidota; class Bacteroidia; order B-17B0; family Aurantibacillaceae; genus Aurantibacillus. The sequence goes on along the minus strand of CANGWA010000075.1, from coordinate 1,326 downwards.
TAAGCCGGACTCTTTAGCGGTTTTGACGGATGATGTCTATTTCTCTTCATTCGAAGCGCTTGAAGCAGGTAATCAGGGCCCAACTCTTGCAATGGTGATTGCTGGTGGATGGATTGAAAGCATGTACATTGCTTCAAACTTAATGAAGTTCCAAGCAGGTTCACCCTTGATTGACCGTATCGCTGATCAAAAGTATACCTTGGAGAACTTGGTGGACTACATGAAGAAATACGAAGAGCAGCCAAATGTTGCTTCCGTGAAGAAGGACTTTGAGGCGCTATTAGCAGAGTTCAATAAAATCCCAGAGGAAGACGTAACTGGTGCTGGAAACAAAGATGGTGGCAAAGTAACCATCGGTGGTGGCAAACAACTTAAAATGGACGAAGTAACTTTCAAAGCCATTGTTGTAAAGGTTGCTGAAATCAGAAATTCATACACACAAACTACTAAATAACGAAGTCATATGAGAATTCTTGTAACCGTAATCCTTGCGATTGTTACCCTCACAGGTGCTGCACAATCAAGCGTATGCGGTAATTTCCATAAGAAATACTGCAAATTTCAAGAAACGAAGGGTGCCAAGTGGGAATACAACGCTCAAAGTAAAAGTGGTCTCTTCAACCAGGGCATGGTCTCTAAAATCCGTTGTGTGATATACAAAGGAATGGACTACCGCATCTCTGTTTGTTGCGAAACGTTAATTGGCGATAAGGTGAACTATAAAATTTTTGATTCGAAAACCAATGAATTGTTGTTCGACAATAAAACAGCGGAGGACACTCAAATTTTTGAATTTCAAAGCGTATCCACCCGTCAGTTGGTAATTGAAGTAATGGTGCCACAGGGGGCAACCGAGAAAGACAAACATAAATCGACTGATGCTGCCTGTGTTGGCCTACTTATTGAACACAAGGTAACCGACCGTCAGGGTTTCTAAACACCACACATTTATCTTTAAAACCCAATCGTTTGATTGGGTTTTTTAATATCCACTCCAATGTCCGTTCACAGAGAAATAAAAAAGGTGACGACTCACGTGCTTCATGAAATGAAGAAACGGGGTGATAAAATTGCTATGCTCACTGCATACGATTACACCATGGCTAAGATCATCGATAATGCTGGTATTGATGTCATCCTTGTGGGCGACAGTGCCAGTAATGTTATGGCGGGACATGAGACCACCCTGCCCATTACCTTGGATCAAATGATTTATCACGCAGCAAGCGTAGTTCGCGCCTGCAGTCGTTCACTTGTTGTTGTTGATATGCCCTTTGGCTCGTACCAAGGAAATTCGAAAGAAGCGTTGAACTCTGCTATTCGAAT
>CANGWA010000074.1 GCA_947457335.1 Sphingobacteriaceae bacterium | reverse complement strand
TTCTCTCGCTTCAAAAAAACAGCCCTACTGTCAGTAACAAAATCATCATGCTACCAAGCGACCAAATTGCCTTTGCCTTCTCTGCATACGACTTGGTCACCAAAAAAGGCAACAAAAACAATGTCTGCGATGTACGCCTTTATGCCAACAACGAATTACTATTTGCTTGGAAACTCGATTCGATCGCCTTCGACCAGAGCCGTTACATCAATTTCTTTTCAGAAAAAGCGGGAGAGATAAAACTTCAAAAATGCTATACTCCCGACTGTTATCCACAACACCTCTATAAAAAACAAAAAAGCAAGGGACTGCTCCCATTACAAAACCTTCAAAATACAACCCTTACCCTTGAGTGCCGCGACGAGAGAGGCAACCTCACCTCACTGAAACTCAAGGTGCGCTCCGAGAAGAACTGCAACCTCAAGGTTGCACCAACCAGCGGAGCCTGTGACGAAAGAACCGTCCTAAAAGAAAATAGCGCTAGCCTTATCCTACCACCTTTCAGTTGGTTCTATCTCCGAAAATTTTATGTGAGTTCAGCGTCAGCTAAAAAAATAGAAATTGCACCGACTGTTACGCTGCAAACACCGGCGCAATTGGCACTTCATGCAATAAAGGGTAATAAAAAACAAGTAGTGCTGGTGCAAGGGGACAATGTAATTGCCCCCTCCCGTGTGAACGATTCTGTTGTCTTCCTTTTAAAAAACACGGGCGCTTTCTCTATCGAATCCGACACAGTACCACCCAAAATTCAACTAGCCCCCTTAGCTCTTCAGAAAAAAAACGGAGTGGTCTTTCATATCAACGATCAACGCACTGGCATTAAGGAATGGCATGCCTATGTGAACGGACGCTGGATACCTGCTGATTTCGATCCCCGCATTAACCAATTGATTGTTCAAGTGCCCCCTCCCTTGTTAACAGCAGGGTGCACAGTAAAGGTAGAGGTGACCGATAAATGCAGCAACACCTCCCAATTCTCGGTCGTTATTAAACGCTAGCTACTAACGCTGCAGATAAGGCAACACGCCTAATCCTTCATGAAACAACAAATCAAGCACCGATAAATTGGGCTGGAAACCGTGTTTGAAATCGAAACATTGTTGATAGGATTGCGCTAAAGCCAAAACTACGTTAGCGTCCTGACGGAAATCGGAGGTAGGTCCTATGAACCGAGCATCCACCCAAGACGCATCTGGTGGGGTGTAATTTTCTGAATAGGTGATGGTAAGCGGATAACGCAATAACTTAGATAGGAGTTGTATTTGTGCCGCATTAAAGTCGATTAAATACTCATAACGGACCTGGTACAAAGCCAACACGGCTTCACCAAAAAAATCAAAATAAGGCGACTTGCCATATGCACTCTCAATCGACCGTTGGTGCTGGTGGGCCCATTTTTCCTTATAACAAATTCGGATACTGGCAGTCGGTGACTTGTCGGTGGGACGAATGACAGGGACCGATAAAGTCAATGGGCCATTGGCTGCACTGATGGTGTACCGATTCCGAAACGATCGGCGTTCATAATGATCGTGCACCTGCAGCTGCACTTCAGTTGCATTAAACAGGTAGAAACAATACTGCAAAGACGGCCAACAGGCACTATTCAATACGACTTTCATCACCGACTCTTTGAAAATAAAACCCTTACACTGCCCTTGATGCGCGAGGCCGGTAAAAATCCCCAACTCCTAGAATCATTGGCGTTATCACGATCGTCGCCCAAAACAAAGTAATAATCTTCCATCACCGTATAACTCGTTGCTGCTACCCCATCCACATACACGGTGTCGTGCGACGTGCGCCATGGATGTGCCTCCATTTCCAATAATCGACCATACAATTTAATAGTGGTGGTATCAAGTGCAATTTCTTGTTGCTTCTTTGGAATGGTCAACGGTCCATACCAGTCCTTATTCCACCGGTAAGCCACACTTCCGGGAAACGCCAAGGGATCATGCGCTCCCGCCTTCTCCACACGCAAATTAACTGCAGCAACTAAAGTATCTTTTCGCAAACTCTCTGCCATTAGCGGGGTCATCGCATAACAAAAATCAACCCCCGACTCCGACACACTGCCTCCTTCACGCAACAGGTATTGCTGGGTCAACAAGCTATCGGACACTCCTTTTTTTAAAGTGATGAAGTAATTGTATCGGTAAGTGTCTGATGTGGGAATGGACTGTCCATTCACAAACAATAATTTATTCGAAATCCTGATGGAATCCCCTGGTGCACCACAAACACGTTGAATAAAGTAATCGCCGGCCGATAAGGTATCGTTGATCTGGGGATAAAACAAAATCAATTCTCCTACAGAATACTGCGAACGCAATTTATTGACCCCAACCACTGAGCCAAACTCCAATGTATCCTGCATGTCATAACCATTGACCCGTTTTAAGTCAAAAACAAAGACAATCAGGCCAAGAAACACCAATAGGCCGATAACTACATGCTTGAGTAACGGGAACTTGAAAATACGGATGAGTATGTCTCTGTATGATCCGATGTTAAGCAGCCTGCTTTAATTTTCTACGCTTGTTCCACTTCGAATACCCCCAAATCAAGAGCACTACTGCGATAAAAGGAATCTTAATCGAATGCAAGGTACCGTCCTTTACATAACACAGAAAACGTTCCCACCTGAATTTCCCATCCTTGCTGTTTTTAAAGAGCGAACCGATAACACTCTTACCGCTCTCAGGATTGTTCTCGGCATACTTCATGCTGAACCAAACAAAAAACGGAGAACCCACAATGTGATCAAACGGCACAAATCCCCAACTGCGGCTATCGGCACTGTTGTGACGATTATCCCCCATCATGAAATAATAATCTTGTTTAAAGGTATAGGAAGTAATCGGGCGTCCATCGTACAACACCTGCGCGCCTTGAACAGTGACTTCATGAATGCCATCGTCATAGGTATTCATGATTTTCTTGTAAAGACACACGTTGTGCGTGTCAATCGGCACAGTAGATCCCTTTTTGGGAATATACAACGGGCCAAAATTATCGTTGTTCCAATCATACCCTGCCGCGTGCGGGAAAATACCAAATTCACGTTTACCTTTTGGACTAATCACCTGCTCCACAACCATCACCCCTGGCATGGCCTTCACCTTGGCTGAAACATCCCGCGGCATGTTCAAAGCGTAAACAATCGTGTCACCGTTTCTTCCCAAGACCCTGGCATCGTTTACGTAAATATCCAATGTATCCAGTAGTTTCGGGGGAATACCCATGGTTTCATCCAACGACAACACCCCTGGCTTAGCTTTCACAATGTAGTAATGTTGCGCCTTCAAAGGCATTTCCTGAGGCTGACTATTAATGGTTACCAAACCATCCACCACCCGCAAGGTGTCTCCTGCAATGCCCACACAGCGTTTCACATAGTGGTCCCGCTTATCAATCGGTCGCCCTACTACCGCACCCACCCGGCGTTGCGATTGTGGCTCAATGTATTTCGGATTATGAATGTTCTCGTAACCATAAGTGCGGACCAATTGGTAATAACTCACATCCTGCATACCCAACGCCACCGTATCACCATCGGGGTAATTAAACACCACAATCTGATTGTTCTTCACTTCGCCAAAACCTGGTAACCGGAAATAGGGTAATTTAATCCACTCCAAGTAAGATTTAGTCCCCTCCGTAAACGGCATCGTATGGTGCGCAAACGGAAACGACAAGGGGGTCTGCGGAAGTTTTGGTCCGTACGCAAATTTATTGACGAATAAAAAGTCCCCAACCATCAACGATTTTTCTAAAGAAGAAGTTGGAATGGTAAAGGCTTCTATAAAATAACCACGAATAATGGAAGCTGCAATGACAGCGAAAACAATAGGATCAACCCAATTGCGCACAAAACCAATTGGTTCGTCTTTAAATTTCTCAAGCCCTACCAATTTTGCCGTTTCATCATGACCAAGTTTTACAAAGGCAAAATACGGTAGTAAGGCCGCCAACCACAAATCATTGTTCGACGGTTTGTTGAAAGCCCGTGTGGTATAGAACCCATACACCCCATACATGATAATGTTCACCCCCGGCACAATCATGATCAAACACCACCACCACGGCTTGTTTAGTATCTTGGCTAGCACATAAAAATTGTACACCGGCACCCACGCTTTCCACGCCACTTCTCCTGCTTTAACAAACAAACGCGACAAGCCATAAAACGAGGCTAGTACCAATAATAAGAAAATGATATTACCCATAAATCGTCGTGAAGATATTGATTTATTCCTCAGCCACATTGACCGTTTATCCTTCTTATTCCCGCCCTATGCTGTTAATAAATGTTACCTCCAGCAAGACAATTGCTATAATTCATAGCGCTGCACCGATACGTTTTAAAGTAGCTTTGCTTCATCGAACTGCTCGTTAAAATATACAGCGATAAACCTTCTAAAGTAGGCATTTGGTACCCCTTCGAATTCCAAGCGGTGCGCGCCTACGAACAATTGCTCCTTCGGTGCCGCAACCAAAAACTCAACCTGAAATTTGAAATCCAACCAGCAAGTTTGATTTTGACAGTGCAATCGGACTTCGATGCGCAGCGAATAGTATACAAGGACATTCACTACCAACCCGATCAAATTATCAAAATGCAACGGTATTTAACGGGACAAGTGCCTGCTGATTTTGTGCACGTGTTTACCCGCTCCAACAAACAACTTATCGCTAAACCGTTCAATAAGGCTGAACTGCTGCCCATAAACACCATTGAATGGGTACATCATGAACCTGAAAACTATTAAAAGGTCCCAAACCATTGTAACAGCCGATTCACTACATTTCTCATTCATTTCACACTGCACCGATGCAATTCGTCTCACTCAACTCCGGCTCCAATGGCAACTGCTACTATGTGGGCAATGATCACGATGCCGTAGTGGTCGATGCGGGACTGTCGTGCCGCGAATTGCTCCGCCGCATGCAACAACGTGAAGTCGACCACCAACGCATCCGCGCTATATTCATTTCACACGAACATACCGATCACATTAAGGGTGTAGATGTGCTCTCGCGCAAACTCAATGTGCCCGTGTATATTACCGAAGCAACACACCGCTCGGCACGATTAACCCTTTCCCCTGCCCTCCGCCGCTCCTTCCAACACAACACCTCCGTCCAAATTAACAGCCTGCTGGTCATGCCCTTCCGAAAAGCACACGACGCCGCTGAACCGTTTAGTTTTACAATACAATCCAGCGATAAAGTGGTGGGTGTGTTTACCGATATCGGATATGTATGTAACGAACTCCGCCATCATTTTTCAAAATGCCACGCCGCATTTCTCGAAGCCAATTACGACGATGAGATGCTGCAAAACGGCCCCTATCCTTATTATTTAAAAAAGCGCATTAGCGGCAACGATGGTCACCTTAGTAATCAACAAGCTTTGGAATTGTTCATCCAACACCGCGCCCCCCATCTTTCGCATTTGATATTGTCACACCTCTCCCGCGAAAACAACCATCCCGATATCGTGTACCAACTCTTTCAACAACACGCGCAAGACACACTCATCCATGTCGCCTCACGCGATGAAGCCTCACCCGTGTTTGACCTTTCTGGAAACCGCCAAACAGTCGTCCAAACACATTTAGCTTTATAATTTTGGAAGGATGGTGCCTGCCGCTATTACAAGAAATACCGCCGCGGCACCGCGCTTTCCGTTTCAATTTTCCTCGCCCCTGCCACGGTTTTTAAGCTTGCGGTAGCTTCCTTCGGTCGCTTCCTCAGCCAAAAAACCGTACGCCAGTGGCTTCGTAAAATTTCCACTACAATCGCTGGCACAACGAAACCGCCATTAACCATTCACCCGTAAATGAACGTCAACGCTTCAATTCTCAACTCTCAATTTTCAATTCTCAATTGATCTCAACTCTCCATTCTCAATTTAGCGCGTATATTTTGTCAACGCATTAACCATTTACAATTTACCATTAACCATTCATTTATAAATGAACGTCAACGCTTCAATTCTCAACTTTCAACTTTCAACTTTCAATTCTCAACTTTCAATTCTACTCAACTTTCAATTCAGGTGGGACGCAAAGGACGCGAAGTGAAGTTCAACGCATTCTCAATTTTCAATTCTCAACTTTCAATTCAACGCGCATGCAGCGTTCCCGCCATTAACAATTCACCATTTACCATTAACAATTAATCTCCCCTCAACTCCCCAACACCCTAATCATCTCCTCCATCCCTGCATCCAACGTCTCCTTGTGCTTTACCGTTTTCAAAAATGGAGTATACACCACTTCCCGGTTAATAATGCCTACCAACTCATTACGCCGACCTTCCATTAGTCCCTTCACGGCGTGATACCCAACCACACTGGCGTTCACACGCTCCATGCACGTGGGCGAACCACCGCGTTGTATATGACCAAGTACAGTCACCCGCATATCAAAATCAGGTACGATGCTTTTTATGTAATCGGCTACTTTGTAGGCTCCTCCTGCTTCATCGCCTTCGGCCACCACTACAATGCGGCTGCTCTTGGTTTTACGCCACTGCCTCACACGTTCACCCAATAGGGCCATATCGTTGTGCATCTCTGGCACCAACAAAGCTTCTGCTCCACTGGCAATGGCTGTTCGCAGGGCAATTAGACCCGCATCACGCCCCATGACTTCCACTACAAACACACGGTCGTGACTTTCCGCCGTATCCCTTAATTTATCGATGGCGTCCGTTACAGTGTTGATAGCGGTGTCATAACCAATTGTGTAATCTGTCCCAACCAAATCATTATCAATGGTGCCTGCACACCCCAGTATTTTTATATCAATATGCTTCGACAATTCAACAGCACCTCTAAAACTACCGTCCCCGCCAATAATCACCAACCCCTCTACACCACTTTGTTGTAAATTATTCACAGCCTGTTGCATCCCCGCTGGGGTCATAAAACGAGGACTCCGTGCTGTTTTTAAAACCGTGCCGCCACGGTGGATAATGTTCGAAACGGATTCGCGCTGCATCACCACATACTGATTGTCAATAATGCCATCGTACCCTCTCAAATAACCAAGCAGCTCTATGTTATTATAAAGCGCCGTGCGCACTACCGCGCGAATACAGGCATTCATGCCCGGTGCATCTCCTCCAGAGGTCAATATTCCTATGCGTTTTATCATCTACTAAAGTTACGAAACATCGGCATCATCACATAAACTTATACTAATCGCCTGCATCGGTTCCATGAAACAAGACTGAACCAAAAAACCAGGTGGTAAACCTTATCCAAGTTTGACCTTAATTGTGTTTAACAGCCGAATCAAAGGCAGGAAATGTCCCTTTAAATCTTTGAAACGTTCTTGTCCGAATTTGAAATCAACAATCATAAACCACTGAAAATCATTATATTTACATATTTCAACACACATCTATATATTTTTAACAATGTGTATTTTTTTAACTTAGATGTACCAATTTCAAAAACATGAAACATCTATTCAATTGGTTTACTACGTTCAAACAAGAAACAAGCACTTTTAAAAAAGGGCTCTTACGGAAAATTATTATTTTGCTTTCTTTTCTTACCTATACAACGCCAAGTGCTGCGCAACCTCCAAGCTGCTCTTATACAGTGCATAATCCGGGGGGATGCACTATTGTTGTTCAGGGAACATACTACGACAACACAAATAGTTTATGTTTGCCAATTCAAACACAGACAATTGCTGCTTACAGTGATGCTACCTATAACTGTGGATCTTGCACACCTACTCTTTCAAATGTTGTTGTTGATCTAAACTCAATTGGAGGAGGGGCAATTGGTGCAAGTGTTGACATAAACAATCAAAACACTCAAGGCTCAAATTCATCAGGATGCGGCAGTTCTAATTATACCATGAGCTGGAATTATAATGAGACCTTTATAGGTTATTGATAGACGTGTCAATTAGAGGTAAAACCATAACCACACTTTTGCTTGTTCTACTGGTTCGTCTAGATTCTATTGGGCAAGTGAACAACAGCTGGATTTTTCCTGTTAATGGAGGTATTAATTTCAATTTAACGCCTCCTCAATCATTTACATCAGCTCTTAATTCAGTTCTATCTAGTTGTTGTTCACTTTCTGATAATAATGGTAATTTATTGCTTTACTCAGATGGTGGAGCAATCTATAATTCTAGCCATACAGTAATTGCTAATGGCAATGGCATTGAATGCGACTGGAATAAATACAGCTCGATTCTTTTAAAACAACCAGGAAATAACAACATTTACTATCTCTTTTGCTCCTCCAACCTTTCTAGCACCCTTTCAACAAATGGTGGTCAACCTTACATCGCCAATCCCGGTTTAAAATACAGCATCATTGATATGAGCCTGGCAAATGGTTCAGGTTCTGTGACTGCCAAAAATGTAATGATTTATTCCAACATCAATTCTGGAATTGCATGGGCTCAACATTGCAACGGTACAGATTACTGGATTCTAGTTCACGATAACGGAAATAATGGTTTCAAAAAGTGTTTATTAAATGCAAATGGTGTTACAACATTTTCAAATTCTCAGCTGATTGGTAATTATTACAACGGCCTGCACTCTGGAATTAGAGTTTCACCCAATCAAAAAAAATTAGCATATTATGATTCACAGTCACAATCCCCTTTGAACTTTGATTTGTTCGATTTTGATAACTCAACGGGTACATTGAGCAATCATGTCCCTTTGCAAAACTCAAGTTTGAACTCTGGAACTGGGGCTTCAGCACCATATTTTATTGAATTTTCACCTGATTGTAGTAAACTTTATGCAGGAACAGCATCCCTTGACCAATATGACCTATGTAATATAAATATACAGTCCAGCCGCGCTAATCTGAACACCGCACCCAACGCAACAATTGTTACAGGCCTTAGACTTGCTCCTGATAAAAAAATATATATCAGTCATGCTACAAATAGCTTATCGGTCATCAATTTCCCGAACAACTCGGGCTCATCTTGCTCACTTTCAATTTACTCATTCACCACTCCAATAAGTAACATTCGCACCTTTCCGAATTACACTAACCTTTACTTTACTCCAAACTTTTCTTTGTTCACTGTTTCCAATAATACCCTTTGTCAACAGTTAAACTTTTCAACGGGTTATGCATTTGGAGCCATCCTCGGCACCTGCAGCGTGGTTTCTCCAACCGTTCAATCCATCTTGTGGGATTTTGGTGACTTTGCTTCTGGTAGCAACAACTTCACCAACCAACAAAATCCAACCCATGTATTTACTACCCCTGGCACATACACAGTAAAACTTTATATCGATTTGGGGTGCGGTTATGGGGTGCATCCGATTCAACAGACTGTAAATGTCACCTCCTCCTGCTTTGGCATACAATCGCAGTCTATTACCTGTGCGAACTTAGGGAGTGCCACTGTAACTTATTCGGGTACTTCGAGCGGCCCCCTTTCGTATTCGTGGTTACCCACTGCCCAAACGGGTTCAATTGCTACTAATTTGTCCCCAGGCGCTTACACCGTTTTAGTACACGATGCTTCACTTAATTTTACACACTCGTTCACAACCTCTTTTCAAAGTCCTATTCCTTTATCCGGTACACTGGTCTCCACACCCACTCTGGCGTGCAACGGCTATAGCAATGCCTCCGCCAGTTTCACGGCCATTACCGGCGGCTCTGCTTCTCAAACCTATCTGTGGAGCAATGGGTCGGCTACATTGGGTGTGGCCTCTCCTACTACACTTGCTGCGGGTAATTGGAGCGTGACCATGACCGATGCGCTCACCGGCTGCCAAGTGTTTTCTGTTTTTACCATCACCCAGCCGCCTGCACTCACCCTCAACATCAGCGCTTCTTCACCCTCGGCCTGTGTGGGCAATAACATCACCTATACCGGCTCACTACTGGGTGGCTCTGCTCCCTATACCTATTCCTGGGTGAATGGCTCCAATACCGCCACCTATGCCGTGTCGCAATCAACGGCTGCAACCATGGTGTATACTTTACAAGCCAAGGACTCCCATTCTTGCTCTGCGCAAAAAACGATTTCCGCCACTTTTATTCCTAATCCCATTTTAACGGCTCCTGTTGTTTCTATTTGTCCCCTTGAGACCGCCTCTCTCTCTGTGAGTGGTGCTTCGTCTTATACATGGAACGGCAGCTCGCTCAATAATGCCACAGGCTCCTTGGTCATCGATTCACCGACAGTGAGTACAGTCTATTCTGTTTCGGGCACTGCACTAGGATGTAGCTCTACGTCTACCACACAAGTCGTTTTAAAAAATGTTCCTGTTGCCAGCATCATCGCCCCTGCCTTTGTGTGTGAGGGACAAACGCTCAACTTGTTCTCAACCGGTGGTAGCGCTGCGTGGAGCGGCCCTTCGTTTACTTCTGCTGC
>CANGWA010000073.1 GCA_947457335.1 Sphingobacteriaceae bacterium | reverse complement strand
GGCTCTCGGTTGGCGGACATCTTCAACGCATGCAAGCAGGTCCACTGCTCTCAAAAGAAATTTATGCCACACTCGGCATCTGTTTTCCGACCAACCGTCAATTCACCGTTGGACTGGCCAGCAGTTTGGGCGTACAACAAATGAAAGTGGATTGGAATGTCATCGACCGGCTGCATACCAATGAACTATTGCCCAGTGCGGTATCCATTCATCCACAGGGCCAAGCTGTATTAAGTTGCTTTTTTAAAAAAACACAAGTTGTTTTCTCTGCCGAAGGTGTTCTGCAAGAACCCTTTGCTTTTGCAACCCTTCACCAACGTTCTTATTTACTGAAACAAGTTCCATATTTCGAATTACGCCTTTTGCATAAAGTTTACCAAACTGGTTCTTTTAAAGCAGAAGTGGGATGGAACGCCTCTGGATATAAAGGATTGCCGACGCAAACGGCTTTGGCGTTACTCTTGCATTTCGGCAGCAGTGTGGCCTGGTATGCGCAATATGGTTATCGGTCCTTTATAGAATCGGGCCTAAAATTATCAATACAAACGCGAATTGATTTTCTATATGCGTGGCGTTGGCACTATAGCCGTACTTTCGCCATGCATGGTCATCAGGTAGGTTGTGTTTTTTATTTGCACGAACAATTCAAGGTCTCTCCTTCAACCAATGAAGGACTTTTTAATGCCGTGAATGAGGCCAACGAACTGCAATGGAACCGTTTGCAACTGGCGCTAGATTCGCTTCGTCATTCCGTGCCATCGGGAAACATTCACGACACCACTTGGATTAAAACGGTTATCATCGACACGGTTTGGCGGCCCTCCCTAAAAAACGAAGTGGCCACCATTCATCCCATAGCCCCTGATGCTTTAACCAAGCGTCATTATTCAGACACGTTGGCTCCTGCAGCGCTAGCATCGACTTGTTATTATGCTGTGGTGATGGGGGTGTATCAAAATTATAGTCAAGCGGAACGCTTTCGGTATCATTTGGAAATGGAATTGTCGATGCAGACAGAAGTCATTCAATTAAAAAATCAAAACGTCTACTATGTCATCGTGCACAAAGAGGCTTTCCTTACCACTTTGTTACCGAAATATTACAGTCTATTAAAAATCAATCGGAAGAAACAATTGACGAATGGACAACCATGGATATATGAATTAAGATGAAGCCTTTACTCCTAATAATTATTATCGTGCAAGTACTCAGTTTACGTGCACAATCGGTAGGTGGCCAGCTTGCAGGAAACGCTACGGTTTGCTCTACGAGTAATACAGGATCATTGTCAGTGAGCAATTATAGCGGCGCAATCCAACGGTGGGAGTTAGCCTCTTCCCCTAATGGTCCTTGGAGTGTGATGGCTCACACCTTTTCGGTTTATAGTTATATCAATCTTAACCAAACAACTTGGTTTAGGGTAGTGGTTCAGAATGGATCGTTTGTCCCAGCTTACAGTTCGTTGGCCAGTGTGGTGGTCGTTAATCCTGCAACAGTACAAGCTGTATCTTCTGCCACCCACCTGTGCACTGGATCGTCGGTTTCATTGAGTTTAACTGGTTTTTCGGGTGGGCTTGTTACTTGGATGTATTCATTGAATAATTGGATGACCAGTTCTACGCTTGCTACAAGTGGTGTATCCCTTAGTGTTTCGCCTACCTTATCCATGCAGTACTATGCAGTGGTGCAGCAACCTCCCTGCGCCAATGTCACAACCAATACAGTCGCCGTTACTGTTTTTTCGACGGTGCCCTCGGGAAGTGTGACTGCTCCAGTATCTGTTTGCAGTGGAGCGACCATGAATATCTCTGTCAACGCTTCGAGTACTAGCGTCATGGGATGGGAAACAGCACCTAATGGCACAACAATTTATCAAAGTTGGAACAATACGGCGGGTGTGACACAATTCACTTTAATGGCACAAAACAGCACATGCTTTCGGGTGAAACAAGGCAATGGCATTTGTCCCGATGTCTATACCGCTCCAGTATGTGTGAGTGTTCAGCCTTTGGCGAATGGAGGGACGGTGATGGGACCATCCACCATTTGTGTCAACAGTGGTACAGTTGGTTTGCAGTTAAGTGGGTATTCGGGCACGGTTGCGTATTGGGAGAAGCAATTGTTTGGTAATAGCACGTGGACACCCATAGCTTCAACGGCAACCACTTTGCCAATAAACAATACGAGCGTATCGGCCCATTACCGGGCTATTGTTGGAGCAGGCGGATGTGCCACAGCCACCTCTGCTATCCATTCGCTAACGGTTTATGCGCTGCCACAATTGAGTGTTAGCGCTGCATCAGTATGTGAAGGAAGAACGGTTCAGCCAATCAATAGTTCCAGTAATTGTGTCAATTATTTGTGGCGGTGGCCTACCGGGGCAACGTGGTTGGGCAGTGCACCAGTGATGCAGCCAACTGGAACGGGTTTACAGACCGTTATGCTCATAGGCACTTCTGCGAAAGGGTGTCAGGATTCAATGAGTTGGATGGTACAAGTCCATGCCAAGCCCATGTTGGTGCTGTTGGCGTCAGATACAGCTTGTTCTGGACAATTCGTGCAACATGTGAACAATTCCAGTGTGCCATTTTCAAGTATCGTTGGATCGACCTTAAATTTCGGTGATGGTACTTCTACCGCTGCACTGCCTGCCGCTCATGTGTATACAGCCATTGGTTATTTTCTTCGGAAGTTAAAAGTGGTGTCCCAACTAGGGTGTATGGATTCACTTATTCGCGGTATAAAAGTACAAGGACTAACTCCTCCAACACTATACCATCAAGGCGCGTGTAATCAACAAATTATTCAGTTTAGTTCATCGTTGCTGACTGCCACCAATAGTTGGCAGTTTGGTGATGGCGGCTCTGCGACAGGTGCTCAACCAACACATGTGTATGCTTTACCGGGCACCTATTCGGTGAGTTTAAACAGCTCGGATGGCATTTGTTCGGCAAGTGCATACACCACACTTGTTATTTCTACCACGCCAACCGTTACGGTAGCGGCAGCCAGCACCTGTGTGAATGCCAGTGTTGTTTTTTCAGCAAGTGTGCAGCCCCCTTTCGCCGCATGCGTTTGGAAGACGGGCGATGGAATGACCAGTACTCAAAGTGTTTTTCAGCACACCTATGTGGCCTCAGGTTATTATGATGTCACATTAACTGTTAGTACAACTTCACCGTGCAGTGTAACAACTTCCGCTTTGTTTACGGTATATCCTTTGCCCCAGGTGGCTTGGTCTTCGGCGCCATTATGTGTTGGTGATACACTCCACTTGAGCATAAAGTCCACAACAGATCGGCTTCGGTGGCTGGTGAATCGTACTGACACTTTATGGGGAAATTACCAGCGCTACGTCGCTATACAATCTGGAATGCTGCCAGTGCAGTTAGGTGTAACTAATAAGTGGGGGTGTTCTGCGTTCCAAGACGATTCGGTAATTGTGCGGTATGGGCCTCATGCCCTTTTTTCGGCGCCTGCGGTTTGTGAGCACGACACGGCACGGGTGCATAACCAAACCCAGTTTTCTACAGGCTTGCCCCCTGCTTACCAGTGGTTGTTTAGTGATGGTTGGGAGAGCAGTGTTTTTGAGCCCCGCCGTTATTTGTCCCCAGGCAAGTACTTGATGCACCTAGTAGTAACAGATGAAGCGGGGTGTAGCGATGAGCGCAGTGATACGTTGCACGTGCATGCACTGCCCATAGCCGCTTTTCAGGCGGGCAATGTGTGTGTGGGGGATACAGTGCTTTTCGATAACCAATCACATGGCACCAGTTTCATTCAACAGTATGACTGGTATGTGGCGGATACCCTTTATTCAAATCGCTACGCCCCTTTGTGGCGAGCGGATGGAGTGGGGAAGCACCTTTGGAAATTGTTGGTGAAAGATGTGAACGGTTGTAGTAGTGAAACAACCGCAACGGTGGGCGTTCGTGCGCCTCAGTTGGTGGTGCCGCCACGCGACACGCTGTTAGCCCTTGGTCAATCTGTGTTTTTCAGTTTCACCTCCTTTCAACAAGCGGATTGGTCGCCAGCTACTGAATTTTCGAATCCACTTGCACGGCAACAAAGACTAAGTCCACACCAATCCGTTTGTTACGCTGTGCGATTAAAAGACACCCTCGGTTGTGTGCAGTCGCATTCATTTTGTATAGCCGTTGAAAAAACTTACAGTGTTCACCCCTATGCTTTGGTGACGGCGGATGGCAATGGCTGGAACGATGTGTGGGTAGTAGAGAACATCACCGCCTATCCCGATAACCGTATAGAAATTATAGACCAACGCGGTGAGTTGGTGTATAGTGAGCGGAATTATCAGAACAATTGGGATGGTAAAAATTACAAAGGGGAATTGTTGCCCGAGGGAACCTATTATTACCGTATTTATTTTGAAGGCAGCGGTGTGCAGTACAAGGGGTATTTACTCTTGGTGCGGTGAAATTGGCGCTAATACAATTCGGCGCCTCGGTTTTCTATACACAAATGCGATTTATCTCCTTAGCAATGATGTATTTACTGATTTATACACAGGTAATTGGTCAATAAAAAAGCCCTGCGTACACCCCTCGCGAGGATATAATCATACTTTTGCGTAGGTAACTAAAAATTATGGCAGAAGGGAAGATGAATATAGTACTGGCCGGTGAGGAGGCTTCTTTTAGAAACGAAATTAGTAAGGCCTTTAAAGGAGCTTATCCAAAGTCTTTTATCACTGCTTTTGCTGATGGTGCGGAGTTACTGGCTTATTTAACAAGCCACCGTGTTATGACCTATGCGCCGCCCCATCTCATCATACTCGATTTAAACATGCCCAAGCTCGATGGTAAAACCACCACTGAGATACTTCGTCGTCAGTCGCATTTGCACGGCGTGCCCATTGTGGTTTTAACCGACCAGATGAGCGACGTGTTGCGTCATCAATTGTTACAAACGGGTGCCAGTCTCACCCTCCAAAAACCTGCCACTCCCGGTGCAGTGTCCTCTTTCGTGGCCCATGCCATTCAATTATGCGATGCCAGTCCGGTGAAAGGCAAATCGGTTTAATTTTTTCTGTGTCAGAGAATAAGAAAAAAAAGAAGAAAAAGAAAAAGGACAAGAAGTGCTGCAAAAGCTATAAAGATGGCAAGCAGTGCAAAGATTGTCCCTTGCGATAGGTTTTCTTTTCGTACATCTTTTTTGGTGATCGCTTGCGTTCTAATTTACAGAAAGCTGAATGTGTTTGTGTGGATTGCAGAAGGAAGCAGGAAGGTCTTTGCTGTTTGCTGGTGAAGCGGTGTTGAGTAACGGTTGGTTGCACTATTCATGAGAAGGGAGAGCGGACCATTGGTGTAAGTGTTGCGCAAGGGATCGCAGGCAGTAGCCGGGCGCCGCCACGCCTTACATACCCGCGGCTGGCGGAGGCCCTGTCGGTGCAGGCAGGGACCCCGTACAGCGCAGGGTATGTAGGCGTGGCAGGCCCGCTACGCCGAAGAGCCCGGCTCGTGCGCCCAACTCATTTATTAACGAAAAGAAACGTCAACACGTAGCTTGTTGAATCAAAACGAATAGTTGGATCAAACGTTGTGGTTTTAGAAGGCAGGTGAACAGCAGTGTTGATGCATGTATAGCGGCACTAGATGAACTTCAGAAGTTCTGCCTTTAATTCGTCGGAACCGCCCACGGCTGTTGTTTTGATATGGGTTAAGTTGCGCAAGTAATCGAGTCGAAAATCACCTGGATCGAGCAGCCATTTGGGCACATCGGGCATTACAAAATTCAATAATCCAGCAGCAGGGTATACGTTTAAGGAGGTACCTATGACCACGAATAATTCTGCTTGTGCGGCGATTAAGTTGGCATTGTCCATTTCGGGCACCATTTCACCAAACCAAACAATGTGAGGTCTCAGTTGCGATCCTTTTTCACAGGTATCGCCGGTCTTGAGGGTTTCTGCTTCAATTTCGTAAATTAATTCAGGGTGGCTGGAACTGCGGGCTTTTCGAATTTCGCCATGCAGGTGCAGTACTTTGGAACTGCCCGCCCGTTCGTGCAAATCGTCCACATTTTGAGTGATGACTTGTACATCGAAAAAACCTTCTAATTCAGCAATCAATTGGTGAGCGCCATTGGGTTGGGCCTCGAGAACCTGTTTGCGGCGTTCGTTATAAAACTGAAGCACGAGGTCGCGGTTCTTGTCCCAAGCCTCTGGTGTGGCTACATCCTCAATATTAAATTCCTCCCAAAGGCCGCCCGCATCGCGAAATGTTTTAATGCCGCTTTCAGCACTGATTCCAGCGCCTGTAAATACGACCAGCCTTTTTTTTGCCATCTTGTTAGAGGTTCTCTTTTACGAACTTCAGCATTTTAGAGTAAATATGCAAACGGGTCAATCCCCCGTAAATACCATGGTTTTTATTGGGGTAAATCATCATGTCAAAGGGAATGTTGTAACCCACCATGGCATTCACCATTTCCATGGTGTTTTGCATGTGCACATTGTCGTCGGTGCTACCATGTATAATTAGGAACTTGCCCTTGATTTGTTTCACGTATTTCACCGGCGAATTGTCTTCATAACCGCTCATGTTTTCCTTCGGTGTGCGCATGAACCGTTCGGTATAGATATTGTCGTAGTATTTCCAATTGGTCACTGGTGCTACAGCGATGGCGGCTTTGATCACGTCGGCGCCCTTGGTTATCATGAGGGAAGCCATGTAACCGCCGTAACTCCAACCTTGGAAGCCGATTCTGTTTTTATCCACCCATGGTTGATTTCCCAAATATTTCGCGAAGGCTATTTGATCTTCTACTTCGTATTTTCCCAATTGGAGGTAGGTGCTGTGTTTGAAAGCCACGCCGCGGCCCATGGTACCACGACCGTCTAAACACACCACAATGTAACCTTCCTTGGTTAACAAATTGTGCCAGAAATAATCGGTGCCATCCCATCCGTTGTTGCATTCGTTGCTACCGGGACCATTATAGGCGTACATGTACACCGGGTATTTTTTAGTAGAATCAAAATTCACTGGTTTCATGATCCAGGCATTGAGTTCTAGGCCGGCTTCGTTTTTAAACTTCATGAATGTTTTTTGTGCGAGTTTTAGGGCCGCCATGCGTTCGCGCAGGTTCAGGTTGTCTTCTAGCACTTTAACGAGTTTGCCATCGATGGTGTAAAGTTCATAGACAGGAGGTGTGTTGGCATTGCTGTAAGAATTAATGTAGTAGCGAAAGCCATTGGTAAACTCAGCATTGTTCATGCCGTCGCGCGGAGTCATGCGTTTTTTAGAAGTCCCGTCTAGTTTAATGCTGTATACGTCGCGGTGAATGGCGCCGTTTTCGGTTGACACAAAGTAGAGCAGGCGTGAAACGGGGTTGTATCCTTTAAATTCCATTACGTCCCATTCGCCTTTGGTGATTTGGCGCACCAAGTTGCCATTCATGTCGTAATGGTAAATGTGGTTGTAGCCATCGCGTTCGCTGGTGACGAGAAAGCCGCTTTTATCGATAAAAGTGAGGTCATCGGTAATATCCAAGTACGTTTTACTTTCTTCGGTAAGTGCAACACGTGTTTTACCAGTAGCTGGATCAGCGAATAAGTATTCTAATTTGTTTTGTAAACGGTTCAGGCGCTGAATGCAGAGTTCGCCAGTACCGGCAAACTTGATGCGTGGAATATAGATATCAGTAAAGGTGCCAATGTCGGCATTCGTGGTTTTACCACTGGTTAGTTCGTTTATCAGAACGGTGACCAATGAATTGTCTTCACCGGCTTTTGGGTATTTGAAAGTGTATTTCTGTGGGTACAATTCATTGCGGTAATAATCGAGTGTGAATTCTTTGACTTTGGATTCATCAAAGCGCACCCATGCGAGGTGTTTGCCGTCGTTGCTCCATTCGAAGTAATCGGCTTTTGAAAATTCTTCTTCGTATACCCAATCGGCCCAACCGTTTTTAATTTTATTAAACGTGCCATCGCTTGTAATAGCTGTTTCTTTATTGCTAGTGAGGTCGAGTACATACAAATTGTTATCGCGCACAAAGGCCACTTTTGAAGCATCGGGCGAGAACTTCGGGAACATTTGTTTACCAGCGGTTGAAAGCGGAGTCACTTTCTTGGTGGTGATATCGAAAATAAAATAATTGGCTTTGGGTGAGCGGCGGTAAACGTGTTCAATGTTCTCGTACAACAGTAATTTTTTTTCGTTGCTACTGAGTTCGTAGGTTTCGAGATTGAGCTCGCGGTTTTCGAATTTCAAATCCGATGCTTTTACAAAATCACCGAGTTTCTTGCCGTTTTTCAAATCGAATTTACCTAGCGTAACCGAGCCGTCTTCGGTATTAGACATATCGAGATACGTGGTGCCATTATTCATCACATTAAATCCACGTGCCCCTTTAGCGGTATAGGCAAATTTACCCCAAATGTCTTCCAAGGTTAAATTAGACTGACCAATTGAAAACAGTGGTAGGAATAGGAGTAGGAATATTTTTTTCATTAGTAAGTGTTCTAGCAGTTACACAAGATAAGAAAAGCGAAGTGAGTTTGCAATGCCACTTCGCCTTTTGAGATTAGTCAGTTGTACCACCTTTTAGGGGTGGAAAAAATTGGGATCTGTTTAGATGCCGTCGCCGTCGAGGAGGTTGCCCAATCCGCCTAAAATGCTACCCTCTTCTTTACGTGTTGAGGTGCCATAAGCGAGAATACGAGAGGCCAGACGGCTAATCGGTAGGGTTTGAATCCACACCTTGCCTGGTCCGCGCAATGTGGCGTAGAACATGCCTTCGCCGCCAAACAAGGTATTTTTAATACCGCCTACGAATTGAATGTCATAATCTACCGAGCTGGTAAAGGCCACAATACAACCGGTATCCACTTTGAGTAATTGGCCGGGTTGCAAATCTTTTTCAATCACGTGTCCCCCACTGTGCACAAACGCCATGCCATCGCCTTCTAGTTTTTGCATAATAAAACCTTCACCACCGAACAAGCCGGTGCCGAGTTTCTTTTGGAATTCAATGCCGACCGATACGCCTTTTGCGGCGCAAAGGAAACTATCTTTTTGACAAATGATTTTTTCGCCTAGTTTGGAGAGGTCGAGCGGAATGATTTTACCAGCGTAGGGGGCAGCAAACGACACGGTGCGTTTCTCGTTGGATACATTGGTGTAAACGGTCATGAATAAATTTTCGCCAGTGAGCAAGCGTTTGCCCGCTGAGAAGAGTTTGCTCATGAAGCTGGTTTGGTTACCATCGCCAAATAGCGTTTGCATTTGAATGCCATCCATCATCATCATAAAGCTGCCTGGTTCGGCAATAACGGCTTCGTTTGGGTCGAGTTCAACCTCAACGCATTGCATTTCTTCTCCGTGGAGTTGGTAGTCTATTTCGTGGTTACGCATAATTCAGTTCAATTATGCATCAAAATTAAGCATCCACGGCACATAATGGCAGAAAAAGTACGATTGGCGAAAAAGGTAGATGGGCGGGTTTCTGGGTACGAAAAAGGAGAAGTGGAGGTGTTACACGTTAAAACGGAAGTGCATTACGTCACCATCGTTTACGGTATATTCTTTGCCTTCAATGCGCAGTTTGCCTGCATCGCGGCAGGCCGCTTCTGAGCCCAGGGTAATGAAGTCGTTGTAGGCAATGACTTCCGCTTTAATGAACCCTTTTTCGAAGTCGGTATGAATTACGCCGGCAGCTTGAGGGGCTTTCATGCCGCGGGTGATGGTCCATGCGCGCACTTCTTTAACACCTGCTGTGAAATACGTTTCTAACTCGAGCAATTTGTAAGCACTTTTAATGAGTTTGTTCACGCCCGGCTCATCAAGTCCCATGTCGGCGAGGAACATTTGTTTCTCTTCATACGACTCGAGCGCTGCAATTTCACTTTCCATTTGAGCAGTGATAATAAGCAGTTCTGCATTTTCATGCTGAATGGCTTGGCGCACCGCCTCAACGTGTGCGTTTCCGGTTTTTGCAGCCGCTTCATCTACATTACAAACATACAAAACGGGCTTCATGGTTAAAAGCTGCAAATCACTCACGTAAGGGAGTTCGTTGTCTTCTAGTACGGTTGCACGCGCACTTTGTCCGCTCTCTAGGGTAGCTTTAACCTTACTGAGTACTGCATAGGTTTTTACTGCCTCTTTGTCGGCGCCGGTCTTCGCTGCTTTTTCAAATTTCTTGATTTTGGTATCGACCGTTTCAAGATCTTTTAGTTGTAATTCAGCGTCAATGATTTCTTTATCACGAACGGGGTTAACGTTGCCATCGACGTGCACGACATTGGGGTCGTCGAAACAACGCAACACGTGCAAAATGGCGTTACATTCACGGATGTTGCCTAGGAATTTATTACCCAATCCTTCTCCCTTGCTGGCGCCTTTTACCAGTCCCGCAATATCAACTATCTCAACAGTTGTAGGGAGAATGTTTTGAGGTTTTACGATTTCAGCCAGTTTGGTTAAGCGTTCATCAGGAACTGTAATGGTGCCCACATTGGGGTCGATGGTGCAAAAAGGGAAATTGGCGGCTTGTGCTTTAGCATTACTTAAGCAATTAAACAAAGTTGATTT
>CANGWA010000072.1 GCA_947457335.1 Sphingobacteriaceae bacterium | reverse complement strand
ATACACATACACTTCCACTGCGCCGCTCACTTGGCTTAAATTAAATTGCACAGTGGTTTGCGCGAGGGTGGGGTAGAGTGAAAGGGGCAGGGCGCCGTTTTCTTTGAGGCTGTTGATGGCGCAGACTTGATTGTCGAGGGCGTCACCTTTTGTCACTATTTTAAACGGATTGATGGTGCCAAAACAAACCAATTCTTCTGGTTTTGAATTTTGTATAGCACCCATTTGGTTGTGCCCATACAAGCCTCCCCAAAGCGTACCTAACGATTCTATGTATAAGTTCATATCATTCGTCCAATAGGCTTTTATCGGGTTACCAGTGGTGTCCTTCATGTTCTCCATTTTCTCCACGCGCAAATGCACCATTTTATCTAAATAAACATTGTACAAAACTGTAGAGTCGTGCAGGTTGAGTTTAAAGTCATACAATAGAACAGTGGTGTCTTTGTGAGGTAAGTACAAGTAAGCTCTTCGCTGGGTAGTGTCTTGATGAATAAAACCGCGGGTAATGTATGCGGGGCAA
Organism: Sphingobacteriaceae bacterium; assembly: GCA_947457335.1. Lineage (GTDB taxonomy): Bacteria > Bacteroidota > Bacteroidia > B-17B0 > Aurantibacillaceae > Aurantibacillus. Next base: position 10,062 of record CANGWA010000072.1, on the reverse strand, counting down.
AGCGATGGTGATGGTGCAATGTCGCGCTGTGAATACACATTGTAATTTTTAGTATGAATCACCGTGTCTTTTTCATACCGAATAACATAGCGAAAATTATTGCAGATTGAATGTTGCAGCCAGTAATAATTACTTGAAGTGGGCAGTGGATGGTAGCCTTGGCCAAACGCTAATTGTATAATTAGCAGTGAGACTATAACTAGCAATAAACGCATGATAAATTAAAGTTATAATTTTGAATAGACGATCTCTAATTTTTTCTTTAAAAGCTTAGTTTGAGTGAGTGAGGCGTTGGAGCTACTTCGTAAATCGGTACACCCTAAAGTAGACCTAGTACGTTTCACAATGAAGTCTACCAATTCGAATAAAGCAACAATGTTGTTCACGCAGGTGTTCACCTTTCAAGACTCATTTAGTTAGGCACTCACGTTAACGTGCGCCCCCGACTGTAGCGGCAGCCCAACGCAGACGGGGGTTAGCAGGCTATGAGCGGCGCAGGCCCAACGATTTTAAGAGGGGGGACCGCGCACGCCATAAGCCTGCTTAACCCCGGATGGGTTGGCTACAGCGAAAGGCGGGTAAAGGCGCCCAAATTATGCCACCAAAAAAGTAAATGGAACTAATCGGACTCATCGCTTCTGTTGACCACTTTTCTATAGTTGAAATCAAAAAAAAAGCTACCAAAAAGGAAGCTTTGATGTGCCAAAAAAAACGCAGGGAAGCGCCGGAGGGGTTCGTCCCGCCCCGGTTTGCTTGGGTGAGCCCCTAAGCCTGCGGTATATTCTGGTCGTCTAAGTCGAGTAAGGCGCGCACCAAATCTTTGTAAGCCCAATACGCATCGTTAACCTGTGCCTCAAAACGCTGCATCAGTTCTGATTTTTCTTCATGGCTACCGTTCATTTGCGGTTGAGCCTCGTGTTGGTGATTCATGGCTTCCATAATCGTTTGTGTTTAAGCGCTTAATTTCAAAGAGTGTGCCGTTCTTATTTATAAAACGATGAAAAAGGGGCAGAGGTTGGGCAAATTTTCAAAAAAATTGTAAAAATTAGTTTTTGGGCGTTCGGGCGGGCCATCCATTGCAATGCCCCTCGTAAGTCCCTATGCCACTAGTTCTGCGGGGTCTTAGCCTGCTCACGCGTCTAAGCCTCCTCGTTCAAGTGGCATTGGGGCCTTCCTTCGGGCCATTTCCATTCCTGTCCCTAACGCACCGTACAGCCTTGGTGACTGGTAAACTGTTCTCGAAATGGTTGTCTGCTCGATTCCACCAAACGTTGGACCAACAATACCCCCCTGTTCGCTTCAGTCCTGAAAACTGTTAACAATTCCACATTCATGCACCCCCTTTTTTCCGTATCTTTGCTTACAGTTTTTTAATAAACTGTATGTCTTTTAACACACGCTATATTTTCGTCACTGGTGGGGTGACGTCCTCCCTCGGAAAAGGTATCATCGCAGCATCTCTGGCCAAGCTCCTTCAAGCCCGAGGGTTCACTGTGACCATTCAGAAATTAGATCCTTACATCAATATTGATCCGGGTACACTTAATCCCTACGAACATGGTGAATGTTACGTAACAGACGATGGTGCAGAAACCGATTTGGATTTGGGGCACTACGAACGGTTCCTCAACGTGCGCACCTCACAAGCAAACAACGTCACCACGGGGCGCATCTATCAATCAGTAATTGAAAAAGAACGCAAGGGCGAATTCCTCGGTAAAACAGTGCAGGTCATCCCTCATATCACCGATGAAATCAAGAACCGCATTAAATTACTTGGTAAAACTGGCCAGTATCAATTCGTGATTACCGAAATAGGTGGAACTGTGGGTGATATCGAATCGCTCCCCTACATTGAGGCGGTACGTCAGTTGAAATGGGAATTGGGTACCGATTGTGCCGTGGTGCACTTGACCTTACTGCCCTACCTAGCTACTTCGGGGGAATTAAAAACCAAACCAACACAACACTCTGTAAAAATGTTGCTGGAGTACGGTGTGCAACCCGATGTTTTGGTGTGCCGCTCAGAGCATCCAATTGGCAAGGACATTAAGCGCAAAATCGCCTTGTTCTGCAACGTGTCTACCGAAGCGGTTATTGAGGCACTTGATGCACCGACCATTTATGAAGTGCCGCTCTTGATGGCACAAGAGAAATTAGATGAAACCATTCTCGCCAAACTCATGGTAAATAACCCATCAACGCTCAACTTGCAAAGGTGGAACGGCTTCTTAGAAAAGTACCGTCACCCATCGAGTGAGGTGGTTATTGGGTTAATTGGGAAATATGTAGAGTTGAAGGAATCCTATAAATCCATCGCGGAAGCCTTTATTCATGCTGGTGCCGTTAACGATTGCCGCGTGAAGTTGGAATGGATACACAGCGATGGACTCACTGAAGAAAATGTTCCCGAAAAATTAGGCAAATTGCAAGGGGTCCTCGTGGCACCAGGCTTCGGTAACCGCGGCATTGAAGGAAAAATCGCAGCCATTAAGTATGCACGGGAAAACAATATTCCATTTCTGGGGATTTGCCTCGGAATGCAATGTGCCGTTATTGAATTCGCGCGCAACGTGTTGGGTTTGAAAGATGCCCATAGCCGTGAAATGAATCCTGCAACCACCAATCCTGTGATTGACTTGCTAGAAGCACAAAAAAACATTTCCCACATGGGTGGCACCATGCGTCTTGGGGCATATCCCTGCCATATTGAAGAAGGCACCCTTGCACACCGCATTTACAACGCTTCTGAAATTAGCGAGCGGCACCGTCACCGTTACGAGTTCAATAACGAATACACCAGCAAGTTCAAAGCGGCTGGGATGGTGTTATCGGGCATAAACCCTGCAGCGGGACTCGCAGAGATTGTGGAAGTCCCCACCAACCGTTTCTTTATTGGCGTGCAATTCCACCCAGAATACAAGAGCACTGTTGAAAATCCACATCCGCTCTTTGTGAGTTTTGTAAAAGCTGCTATGGCCTGATGCAACTCGTAAAGGCAGGATATTTTAGCAAAACGCATGGATTAAAGGGTGAACTCTTGTTAAAAGAGCAGGAGGGCACTATTGACTTTGAAACCAAGGTGCTTTTCATTGATTTGCCCACGGGGCGTGCACCTTATTTTGTTAGCAGTATGCGCGAATTTAAATCGGGCGTGTTGGTGCACTTGGAAGAGGTGGATACTGTCGAAAAGGCCAGGTCGCTCATCGGAAAGCCTATTTATTGTGAAGACGAGTATTTCTTTTTAGAGGAAGAATTAGATTACACCGGATATGAATTAATCGATGGCGTTTTTGGTTCGCTGGGACCGGTTCTACAAACAGATGACAATGGGGTGCAAATACTGCTGACCGTTAAAGTCACAGAGAAAGAGGTAATCCTTCCCTTAGTGGAGGATTTTATTGAGTCGATTGACGATACAGTGAAGATTATACGTATAAATGCGCCAAAAGGGCTAATTGAGATGTATTTACAGTGAAATACCCTCTGTTTTATATCAGTTATTCTACTGAAAATGCACTAAATAGTAACTAAAACCTTACATGTAACGTTTGAATTGCACTAATTTGCACTAAACCTATGTCAAGAAGAGCTAAGCGTTTAGTGCGTGTATCGCCTATTAAGGTGGTGATTCCGTATGTTGCTGTTTCAACGCTGTACCTTCTCAGTTCGGATTACATCCTACAGAAATTAGTACCGAATGTAGATGAACTCATCTATTTTCAAACGGTTAAGGGTATTTTTTTTATTCTAGCTACTGCCCTACTCATTTATTTATGGGTCAAGCGAATTACCTCTGGAATTCAAGATTCTTATGAAAATGCGATGGAATTGCGCAAAAAAGCGGAGGAACAGATTCGGGAATCGGAGGAAAAATATTGGACGCTTTTCAATACAAGTCCCATACCCATGTGGATTTTTGAAATTAAGACCCTGCGTTTTTTGTTAGTGAACGAAGCGGCTGTGAATCAATACGGCTATTCCCGGCAAGAGTTTGCTAAAATGACATTAGAGGACATAAGGCCCAAGGAAGATATTATTGATCTCTATAATTCCGTTCCAGCGTTTGGGAGGTTAAAGCAAAAAAGTAGGCATCAGTTCAGACACCTTACTAAGGAAGGACACTTAATTCATGTGCGCATCGATAGTAGTGATGTCATGTATGAAGGCGTTAAAGCGCGTTTAGTATTGGCAACGAATCTAACCAATGAAATACAATTTCGAAACGAATTAGACGTATCCAATACCCGGTTAAAGGCGGCTGGGCAGACCGCTAAATTGGGGTATTGGACCCATGATTTGACCAATGGATGCATTACATGGTCGGATGAAATGTTTGATATCTTTGAAAGAAATCGAGAGGATTTTCAAGTGAACATCGAGAATTTGACTAATGCGTTTCATCCAGACCACCGTGGCCAATTAAAAACGATTTCACCTAAGAAAATACCCGGCCGAAATTATGTTGAAGAGGAACACAAAATACTCGCCCCAGATGGACGAGTAAAATGGATTCTTGAACGCATCATTCCCACCAACAACGATGAAGGTGTGCCTATTAGGTTGGATGGAATTGTTTTGGATATTACCGACCGTAAAAAAGCCGAAGAGGCCATTGCATTGAGTAACGAACGCTTCCTTAAGTTGTCACAAGTGACGACTGAAGCGATGATTGATTGGGACATCGCCAACAAGCGGGTATTTTGGGGTGAAGGCTTCGAGAAATTATTTGGCCATCGTCCCGAGGAAAATGATTTAGATTTTTGGCAGTCCCACATCCATCCCGAAGATGCACAAAGGGTGAAAGGTAGTGTTAGAAGTGCCTTTTTCGATAGGAGTTCTTCCGTGTTTTTATCGGAGTACCGTTTTGTGAAAGCCGATGGTTCGAGCGCTTATGTTCGGCACCGGGGTGTGGTGGTTAGGAATGAACAGGGACGGGTGGTTCGCACTGTTAATGCTATTAGCGATATTACAGATGAAACGGCTTACTTACGGCAAATTGAGGAGCAAAACCAGCGGCTCAAAGAAATTGCTTGGATTCAGTCCCACGTGGTGCGCGCACCGCTAGCTACATTAAAGGGATTGACCAATCTGTTGGAATCGCAGAAAACCGGTAACACAGAGCACGATCAATTGCTAAGTTTTATTAAGGATGCAGCCGATAAACTCGATGTTGTGATTAACGAAGTGGTTCAAAAGGCTGAAGTTTTACAAAGTTTGGAATCGGATAAAGTAGCTAATTTACAAAAGTAGTTAGCGAGATCAGTTGACTATAACTGGTGGCTAGCTGCTAGTTTTTGGCAAAACGTCTTTATTTCATCCCGTGTCTGTTGAAAGGCCGTGTGGCGTTCTTGATCCGTACCAATTAGTTTAGAGGGGTCTTTAAAATTGTGATGAATGCGCTTGGCTCGCCCTGGAAACCAGGGACAATTCTCTTGAGCATGGTCACATACCGTTAAAACCAGATCAAAAGGTATATCGTAATATTCCGATATATTGTTGGAGGTATGGTGGGCGATGTCAATCCCATCTTCGGCCATAATGGCCACTGCGTGGGGATTTAACCCGTGCGTTTCAATGCCTGCGCTATAAACATGCGTTTGCGCAGAAGCAAAGTGACGAAGATAGCCTTCTGCCATTTGGCTTCTACACGAATTGCCTGTACACAGCACCAGTATGTTTTTTATACCAGCAGCCATAAGAGGTTGATGATGGTGAATCGTGGATCAAATCCATAAATCAGATTCAAAACGATAATTCCAGCAATAATCAATGCTGGTTTTTTGTATTTAAGTAGCTTTTCCATTAGCAGCAGCCTGATCCGGGGGTACAACATCCTTGAGTGGTTCCAACGGGAGAAAGGTCCTGTAGTTTAACTTTTAATTTTTCAGGCGGAATACCACATTTATCACTGGCCAGACAATTTGTGCGTTTGGCAAGCAAATGAAAGGCATTGTTATTGAAGACCAAATCGTAACGGCCAATGGTGGACCCTTGGTATTCGACTTCTATTTCTTCATCGGTAATACCCAGTGTTTTTTCAGAGAGGGCAATGATGTTGAGTAGCTTTTGTGGTGCCAAACGGTGGTCGTAGTCGCCCGCTTCCCAAAGTTGAAAGTTAACGGCTGTTTCCTTGCGCACTGTTCCGCCACAATCAATAAAGTTGCGGGTAATTTGCCCAACTTCTGTCACATGGAAATGGGCAGGAACGAGCTGACCATCGGATTGTACAAATGTTAGGGTGTCCAGTTGTTGAAGTTGTGATTTAAAGGCAGATAATTTCATCACAATAAATAGATTAAAGGGTTAACAACATTTTGTAGTAGGGGTAAAGCTATCGAACAGGTGTTCAAAATATTTGCGGGCTTCGTTCCATTCAGTTTCATGGATGCAATAACAAATAGAGGGTCCTTCAATTTCACCCTTTATCAAACCGGCTTCCTTCAGCTCTTTCAGGTGCTGCGATACCGTGCTCTGAGCCAGGGGAAGGTCATCCACTAATTCACCACACACACAAGCCTGTTTACGAATCAGGATTTCAAGTATGGCAATACGGGCAGGATGTGCCATGGCCTTTAAATAACGGGCCAATTTGTTTTGACGGATGGAGAAGTCTTCGAGTTTTGCTGTTCCCATATCGTAAAATTACGATTTAGTTAAGAGGAATGCGAATTTTTTTTGAAAAAGATGGTGGAGCGCTTCTCGATAGGGATGACAAGCAGGTTGCAGTGAAAGCATTGCCCCGCACGTTATTTATTTTATAAGGTGCGCGTATACTCAATGGCTTATAATCAATTTGAAAAAGAGGTGTTTTAAGATGCCGCCATTCATAAAGGAAACGGATATGTCGTTTGAGCGCAGGTCACTTCGCATGTAAAGTGATTTTCACTATTGTCTGGATGGGTGGTAGATAACCGTTTTAACAAAAAGGGGTTGTAGACGGTTTGGTGGCAGGACATGCGTTGTTGAAGCAATAGGGCTGAGCAGATGGTGATGGCGCCTATGAATATTATGGCAAAGGGAATACCAAGTACATCTGCAAAATAGCCGGTCACGATTGCACCGAGGGCATAACCAAGGTCCCGCCAAAACCGAAACACACCGAGTGATTTCGCGCGATCATATGGATGGGTTTCTTCAGAAACAGCCACCATAAACGTTGGGTAAACCAATGCGGTGCCCCAGCCTAGAGCTATACTGAGAAATACAAAGCCCCAAAAAGTGTCAGTGAGTGGTAGCAATAAAATGGTTAAGCCTTGAAGAAGCATGCCCCAGAACAAGAGTTTTTTTCGGCAAATCAAGTCCGACAACCGCCCGGTGTACAATTGTGAAATGCCCCAAGAGGCAGGATATATGGCAGTGATGATGCCGATTTGTGTGAGGTTGAAATTTTTTGATGCGAGTAAAATTGGGAACAGGCCCCACACCATGCCGTCATTGAGATTGTTGACTAGCCCAGCTTGTGTAACGCTGCTTAAGTTTTTGTGACGGAAAGAGGTGTCCAGAAAAATGTTTTTCAAACGAGGTATATCACTAGAACGGCCTTCTGTGGCCACCAACCATTTGGTATCTCGGATTAAAAAGATCGAAAAAAGAAGCCCTAATGCCACTAATACAAGTCCCGTATAAAAAGGATAAGGACGAATGCCAAAACGATGTGCAATAATGCTGGTGAGGTAGGCGACGAGGGCAATAGAGAGGTAGCCAGCAAATTCGTTCAAGCCCATGGCGAGGCCTCTGTTTTTTTCACCCACCAAATCAATTTTCATGATGACAGTGCTACTCCAACAAAGTCCCTGTTGAATACCCAAGAAGAGATTGGCAAGAACGATAAGGTGCCAATCGTTGGCAAACATGAGGAGGAAGGGAACAGGCAGAGCAAAAAGCCATCCGATCACGAGTAGGTTTTTTCTACCCACGAAAGAGGCGAGGTAGCCAGTAAAATAATTACTAATGGCTTTTGCGGTGCCAAATACAAGGATAAATGACAGCAGTAGTGTGTTTCCTTCAAGTTGGAATGTTTGTTGGGCTATAACAGGAAGGATGGAACGTTCAAGTCCCACCATACCCCCCACAAAAGCATTCACCAAAACAAGTAATATGAATTGGTTGAGATTTTCCTTGAGTCCGGTTTTTAATGCTGTCATCTCGACTTGCCTTATAAAATTACTGGCACAGGAGAAGAAAGTACTTTACATATGATAATTAATGTTGGGCGCGGATACGGCTCAAACTTACTGGAGTGATACCTAGGTAGGAGGCTATGTGTTTAAGGGGGACTCTTTGTAGAATGTTAGGAGACAGTTGGAGCAGGTCCTTGTAGCGTTCTTCAGCGGTGTGGAACTGTAAACTTTCGATTCGGTTAACTTGTTCTACGAGGCAGTGTTGGAAGATTTTACGGAACAAGGTTTCTATGGCAGGGTGGGTAGGAAACAGTTCGAATAATTTAGCGGCATTGATGGCGATGATTTCACCATCCTCGAGCAGTTGAATACCTTTTTTTGAGGGACGCCCGGTGAACAAGCTTTCGTAGCGCACAACGATGTTGTTTTCAAAGGAGAAGGACTCGGTAATGTTAATGTCCTCTTTAAAATAATAGATGCGCGCGCACCCCTTTTTAATGAAGTAAATGGTTTTGCACGTATGGCCGATGGGTTGTAGATCGTGGTTTTTTTTGATGTGTAACGTAGCAGTGAACTGTTCAATCGCCTGATAATCTTCATCAGAGACTTTGTGGAATGAATTGAATAGGGCACGGAGCATGGAGTGAAGATAGGGTAGAGATTTGCAATTGTCAAGTCATTATTTTTTCTGTCGGAAGCAATTCTTATTAGATCGCAGTGACGAATAGAAGAACCGTTGATTACTGCTTCTCCCCTAAATTACGAGGGGTAATTGTTTGGCATGCTTTTGTTGTAAATCGTTTCTCTACGTTGAGAAAAGAATTAGGGCAATAAAAAAACGAAGGGATGTAAAGGAAGTGATTTAACGGATGCATCACTCAGAAGTGCAGATGTATTAGGACCGAAAGGTAATTTTTATTTTTCGACTCTTTTTGGTGAAGGCAGTTAAATCTGTTAAAAGGTCTCGGTGGTGATAACGTCGAACTGCGCCCACACAACGACGCTGACGCCATTCTCGCCGCAGTAGAACTACTGTTGTAGGCGTTTGGGTACAAGCCCCTTCGGGTTTTTTCTATTTTGTGCCCGTCCCACAAAAGCAAGCTTTTGTTTAAGCGAGATTACCTCCCTTCGGTCGGTGATCCTTTGGGGGGGTGGACTTCTCACCAAAACAAAAAAAAGACCCTTCGGGTTTTTTCTATTTTGTGCTTGCCAATCGAAAGCAAGCTTTCAATTGACTGCGCACAAAATAGAAAACCCCCTCCTGTTGGAGGGGGTCTTTTTTTGTTTTGGTGCGGTCAGGGGGGGATTCGAACCCCCGGTACGGCTTAACACCGTACGACGGTTTAGTCCCCGCATTACTGCGGGGATTGATTTCAGTCACTCTGGATTAGTAAGTTTTTTGAAGAGGCGATAATGGCTTGTAAACGTTCACCGCTTATTCTTTTGAGTGACTTTTCACGACGCATGGCATCCTTTCTTAATTCGAACTGTTCAACATAAATTAATTTCCATGGAATTTTTCTCGATGTATAATTTGATAATCCCTGGTTATGTTGGTCAAGCCTTTTCAAATAATCTTCTGTAGACCCTTTGTAATAACTTTGGTCAACTTCACTTCGCAGAATGTATGTGTAGTAATATTTCATTATTGATTGATCTTACGCAATTCTGATAAATATCAAAAAATTATCTGCTGTAAAACAAGTTACTGCATTTTAAGAAGACTGGATGACTTTTTATACTTGCCAAACAAAAGCGAGCTTTTGTTTAAAGGGATTACCTCCCTTCGGTCGGTGATCCGGTGGGTGGGCTTCTCACCAAAACAAAAAAAAGACCCTTCGGGTTTTTTCTATTTTGTGCTTGCCAATCGAAAGCAAGCTTTCAATTGACTGCGCACAAAATAGAAAACCCCCTCCTGTTGGAGGGGGTCTTTTTTTGT
>CANGWA010000071.1 GCA_947457335.1 Sphingobacteriaceae bacterium | reverse complement strand
TAAGTAATGGATATATTATAAAAAGTTAGTAGAATCCCGTGTGCTACCACACGGGATTCTTTATTTTTGAGATGAATGCCACGCGGCACGAATCCTTCAGACGAATACCATATGAAACAATATTTGGACCTTATGCGGCATGTGCTGGATAACGGTATAACAAAAACGGACAGAACAGGAACAGGAACCACTAGTGTGTTTGGTTACCAAATGCGCTTCAATTTGGAGGAAGGTTTCCCAATGGTAACTACAAAAAAAATCCACTTGCGGAGTGTCATTCATGAACTGCTTTGGTTTTTGAGAGGTGATACCAATATTGCTTATCTGAAAGAAAACGGAGTGTCTATCTGGGATGAATGGGCAGATGAAAACGGTAACCTAGGTCCTGTCTATGGCTATCAATGGCGCAATTGGCCAACGCCAGATAAAGGGCACATCGATCAAATTTCTGACTTGATTCAGATGATCAAGAAGAACCCAGACTCAAGAAGATTAATCGTTAGTGCTTGGAATGTTGCTGATGTGCCTAAAATGAAATTGCCGCCGTGCCATACACTTTTTCAATTTTATGTGGCTGATGGTAAATTGAGTTGTCAATTGTATCAGCGCAGTGCAGATATTTTTCTCGGCGTACCGTTTAACATTGCCTCCTATGCCTTGCTGACGCTTATGGTGGCACAAGTTTGTGATTTGAAGCCAGGTGAATTTGTACACACGTTTGGTGACGCTCATTTGTATTTGAACCATATCGAACAAACCAAACTACAATTATCAAGAACACCTCGCCCCTTGCCAACCATGAAATTGAATCCTGAGGTAAAGGATATTTTCGGATTTAAATTTGAGGATTTTACATTGGAGAATTACGATCCTCACCCGCACATCAAAGCCCCAGTGGCGATATAAACCATGTTAGCAACTATTCTACACAAGGGAAGGGACTATAAAATTGATTTTTTTAGCCCAATAGACATTTCTATTCCATTGCATCCCAAAGGACCAAGGGCCTGGTACGTTGATCCTATGAGGATTGAGCCCGTTACCAATGGCGATTGGGTAGGGGAAGTGGCGCAAGGAGGTAGTGTGAATTTTAGGAACATTTGGTTTAACCCACATGGCCACGGAACCCATACGGAAAATGTAGGACATATCAGTAAGGAAAACTACAGTGTAAATCACTCGTTTGATCGGTTTATGTTTGTGGCGGAACTCGCAACGGTACTACCAAAACAATTGGAGAATGGCGATTACGTCATAACACGAGCGCAACTAGAAATGCAATTAGATGAGTGTAAGGTAGTGGAAGCGTTAGTAATTAGGACATTGAGCAATGGCGCTGGAAAATTGGCATTTAATTACAGCAACACCAATCCACCTTATTTTGAAAAAGAAGCGATTGATTATTTGAACGAAAAAGGCGTTTTACATTTACTGACAGATATGCCCAGTGTGGATAAGGAAGTTGATGGAGGTGTGCTTGCCGCACACCATGCATTTTGGAATTATCCTCAAGCGCCTTTGTTAAACAAAACAATCACTGAATTTATTTATGTTCCTAACGAGGTGTTCGATGGAACGTATATCCTACAAATGCAGATCGCACCGTTTGAAAACGATGCGACCCCATCAAAACCAATATTGTATAAAGTAGTCTAAATCTTTAGTCTGACTTAGGCTTTCCGATAGCGCTTTTAGTAAAACGCTCATCGGTCAGTGTAACTAAAAACGCTTCTAAGTCTTTTTTCTCTTCATCTGTTAAACCCAACGGTTTTGATAAAATGGTGTCGCGATTTAAGGCGTCAGGAACAAAGGCATTTGGATCATTGTAGTAATCGATAACTTCCTTCAATGTTTTGTGCATGCCATTGTGCATGTACGGTGCAGTAAGGGCAATGTTGCGTAGACCTGGGGTTTTGAATTTGCCTAGATCTGATGGATTTCCGGTTACATCGAATCGCCCTTTGTCGTTTAAATTTTTACCATTAAAGAGTCCAATGTTTTTGAATTTGTCGCTACCAGTAAAATCCACGCCAAAGTGACAATCAAAACACCGTCCCTTTGTGTTAAAAATGGACAAACCACGTTTCGCAGCCATGGGGTATGCCGCAGTGTCAATGCCTTTAAGGTACCTATCGAAGGGAGACTTGCTTGTTTCAAGTGTGCGTTCGTATGCAGCAATAGCACTGGCTACGAGTTCTTTAGAAGGAGCTGCATTATATACCGATTGGAAGGATGCTATATACCGTTGGTTTTGCTTGAGGCGACGTACGGCAATGGTCAATGGCAGGTCCATTTCAACATGGTTTTCAATTGGACCAAGCGCTTGTTCTTCAAGGCTTTCAGCTCTTCCATCCCAAAAGTAAAAGTTACGATCGGTCATGTTCATTGCTGAAGGCGTATTGCGATTACCTGATCGGCCACCTACGCCCTTGCTTGTGGGCGTGTTATCGGCAAAGGCAAATTCAGGCTTGTGACAACTGGCACAGCTAATCGTACTGTCACGCGATAACAAAGGGTCAAAAAACAAGGCTTCGCCCAACGCTTCTTCTGTGGTGAAGGCAGAAGGAGACTGATCACTACAGCCGACTATAAGTGTTGTGGCAAGACCCACCAGTATTAAAAATGTGAATGTTTTTTTCATCGCACCGATAGATAAAACTTTACTTTTACTTTTTTCAAATTTAAGGAATAGCGCACACATTTGCATTATGGATCAACAGGATAAGAACAAGCAAGATGAAACAAGCGGTGAAACTACGCAAACTGATCTTCCGTTTGAAAATTTATTTCTGAACCGTGGGTTTATTACTGGAAACAATACCATCTTCGCTTATTTGTTAGTGAGTGTGTTAACCATTACCGTGTATCTCCTTGCTCCACTTGTGACCCTCCTTCCACTGGTGTATATGGCGCAAAATGCAGGCATCATGAATGATATCATCATAGACCCTTATGCCTTATTGGATTTTCGAAAAACGGGGTTTGATCGAAACATTCCATTAGCAGCAACATTGATGATTTATTTTATTACCGTTTTATTCTTTGCTTTTTTTTTATCGAAAATTCAGACAAAAAGTATCCGCTCAGTATTCACAGGTTATGATCGCATTCGCTGGAAAAAGTTTTGGTTTTCTTTTGGCATTTGGTCGTTACTACTGGTTCTTTCCTTTATTCTGGAATACCTAATTAATCCCGCACGCTACAGCAGTATTTCAGAGATCACCTCGCAAGTATCAAAAACAGGTGGACTAGTGCAAACGCCAACAAGTTACTTAGTGGGACTTTTGATAACCTTTCTCTTATTGGTTGTCTTTTTACCATTTCAAACTGGTTTTGAAGAATTGTTCTTTAGAGGGTACATTGTTCAAGGAATTTCACCAGCAACGGGTGGTGGATTTATTCCGTTGATTATTTCATCCTTGCTATTTGGAGGGGCACACATGATGAATCCCGAGGTAGACGCCTATGGCATTCCGGTAATGCTAACCTACTATTCTGTTTTTGGCTTTTTTATGGGAGCAGTAGCATTGCTCGATGAAGGACTCGAATTGGCTTGGGGTATACACCTAGCCAATAATTTGATTAGTAGTTTACTTGTAACCTCTGGTAGTTCGGTTATTAAGACCTATGCTTTGTTTGAGGAAAAGACATCTAATCTTTATTACGAAATGGCTTCTTGGGCTATTTGTGCTTTAATAACATTCTTTATATTTAAGAAAAAGTACCGTTGGCACAATTTTAGGTTATTGTATAAATAAGTCTTACTCACAAACAGATGAATTTTAAAAGGTGTATACTCTTCTTGTCAATTCTTTTGGGAACAACAATCGGCGCAACGGCGCAGTTGCCTCCTGGTCAATATTCGACATCGAGTAAAAAAGCCATCAAATTTATTGAGGCTGGAAATAAAGCATTTGAAGTACAAAATGATAAGGAGGCAGAGCGCTGTTGGCTCAAGGCATTGGAGGCGGATGGCAAAACCATTGAGGCAATGCTCAGTCTGGGCAACCTGTATAATCTAACTGGAAAGTATCAAATAGCCATCGATTATTTTAATAAGGCTATAGCCATAAATCCTTCTTTTTACCCCTATGCCTTTTTTTATCTGGCCGAATCTGAGCTGCGCATTGGACGCTACCAATCGGCACACGAAAATTTGTCACAATTCTTAACATTGGAGCGCATTAAGCCGAATGTAAAAGACGCTGCTCAACGCATGTTAGCCAACGCAGCTTTTGGCATTGAGGCGATGGCACACCCACAACCGTTTAATCCTATTAATGCAGGGGAAGGAATCAATACACCTTTTAATGAATATTTTCCTGCAATGAGTGCAGATGGTAAACAGTTCATATTTACGAGGGGCGTCATTAGTCCTGAACAGCCTGACCGTGAAAATGAAGATTTTTTTGTGAGTTGGTTCAAGTCAGGAGCATGGCAAATGGCACAGAACATTCGAGAAATTAATAGTATTGGAAATGAAGGCGCCCCAGCACTTTCGGCCGATGGCAACATCATGTTTTTTACTTCTTGTGCGGATGAGTTTGGAGATTATGGTGCGCAAGACCGGAAGGGTTATGGTAGTTGTGATATTTTTTATTCTCAAAAAATGAATGGTAAGTGGACACGCCCAAGAAATGCAGGTCCGAATATCAATACCTCTAGTTGGGAAACGCAGCCCTGTTTTAGCAGTGATGGTAAAACCTTGTATTTTATCAGAGGAATTGTTCGCTCTGGTGGGGGAAGGGAACAGGATATTTGGAGCAGCACGATAGGAGAGGATGGGCGTTTTCAACCTGCAGTAAAACTATCCGATGTCATCAATACACCATTTAAGGAGGAATCCGTTTTTATTCACCCGGATAATCAAACGCTCTATTTTAGTAGTGAAGGTCATACAGGTATGGGGGGGTTGGATATTTACATGAGTAGAAGGGGACCAGATGGTAATTGGACCAAACCTATCAATTTGGGTTACCCCATCAACACCTATAACGATGAAAATAGTTTGTTAGTCGATCCCTCTGGTAAATTAGCATTCTTCGCGAGCGACCGTCAAGGTGGAATGGGAGGCTTGGATATATACTATTTTGAAGTCCCCGGTGGCCTTAGGCCAGAACCAATTACTTACGTGAAGGGAAAAATTTACAATTCAAAAAGCCACCAACCATTGGAAGCTAATTTCGAATTGTATGATTTAATCACCCAAAAATTGGTAACGAAATCATTAAGTGAACCCACCGGTGATTTTTTTGTAACCCTTACTTCAGGAAAAAATTACATGGTCAACGTTAGCAAGGATGGTTTCCTATTTTACTCAGGAAATTTTTCACTCCTAAATTTAAAAGCAGATGTGACCAAGCCTTACTTAATTGACATTCCACTCGATCCGATTGATACTGGGTATGTAGTGGAGTTGAAAAACGTGTTTTTCGATGTCAATAAATGGGACCTTAAATCCGAAAGCACAGCTGAATTAGACAAATTAATTCTTCTATTGAATAAGAATCCTAAACTCAAAATTGAAATCAGTGGTCACACCGATAATTCTGGCGACAGGAAAGCCAATTTTACACTCTCTTCCAATCGAGCTAAGGCTGTTTTTGATTACCTCATTAGTAAGGGTAAAATCGATGCCGCACGACTCACCTACAAGGGGTATGCTGACACCAAACCGTTAGTGGCGAATACCTCTCCTGAAAACATGGCGCGCAATCGGCGAACAGAATTCAAGGTACTTTCAAAATAAATTCAGTGAGTCGTTGAGAAGACGTTTAACCAACGGGAATAAACAAATAATCTGAAGAGGAGTTTGTCATTCTGCCCAGAATAGCGCTCCAATTTTTTCATATCCACCATTGGAAGATTGGCCGACCGCACGCTAGCTAGCATGGTGGAACGTATCTGTGAATACCAATTGTTGGAAGGTGTTTCAAAACCTTTTTTATCGTAACGTGTCAAAATTTGATTAGGAAGCAGGTCCTTGTATGCATCCCTTAAGATACTTTTAGAAATGCCGTTTCTTATTTTGTATTTCCCTGGAATGGAGAGGGCAAGCGAAAATAAATCTGGATCATCGCTAAAAGGAGTGCGGCTTTCAACACTAACATGCATGCTGGCTCGGTCTTCACATTTTAAGAATGGGCGTAATCTGTTCTTCTGTATATCTTGAATCAACTGAAGAGTCAAATTTGCCTCATAGTCGTAATGGTGTAATTCGCTCTTTAAATAATCGTCGGCTAATAAACTACTTCCCTTTTGACGTAGCAAATAGTTCCGTGGTTTATAAGTTTCTTTGATAAAGAACAGGAGGGGTGAAGCAATGGTTTTATTGGCGGCATGCATTTGTTGCAGTGTAGGCAGTAGACCATTTTCACGATAGCATTCGCGCCACTGTGTCAAAAAATGATGGTGGTAGCCGCCAAAGAGTTCGTCTGCCCCCTGTCCATCCATTACCACTTTTATACCGTTTGCTCGGGCCAACTGCATAACGGCATGTTGTGCAAATGTACTGGTGTCCCAAATTGGAGTGTCCTGCGCATAAACAATCGCATCTATTTGCTGCAGAAATGTCTCAACAGTGGGTGAAGTGAGATGGTGAATGGCATTTGACGCTTTGGCGACTGTTTTGGCAAAGGAGGTTTCATCCATTGAAAATCCGGGAAAAGAGGCCGTGAAGGCATGGATTTCCCCAGAGGTCATTTTACTCATAGAAGTGAGTAGAATGCTACTGTCAATGCCACCACTGAGACACGTGCCAATTGGGACATCGCTTCTTAATCGCAAGCGAATACTATTATCGACAGCAGACCTGGTTTTTGTTACAAGGGTTTCATAGCTGTCCTGTCTGTTTTCTGAAAAGGTAAAGTAGTAATATGGACGGCATTCGAATGAAAACTGATTCAGGTTAAATAACATATTATGTCCTGGTGGGAATTCTTCTATTCCCTCAAAAAAGGACACATCGCCTTGATCAATTTGGGCAGCCACCAAGTACTGGTGCACCGCTTTGGGATTCGCTTGTGCCTTTATAAGACCGGATGCAATTAGAGCTTTTTGCTCACTTGCAAATGCAAAATACTGATTGGAGGTTAGATAATACAGGGGCTTTACACCCGCACGGTCGCGTGAGAGAAAACATAAGTTTTTGGACGGATCGTAAAGACAAAAACTCCACATTCCATTGAAACGTTCTACGCATGCAGGCCCCCATTCTAAGTAGGCTTGAAGAATCACTTCTGTGTCGGATTGCGATTGAAAGGTGCGTCCATTAGAAAGAAGTTCTTCTCTAAGTTCTTTGTAATTATAAATTTCACCATTAAACGTAATCCAACAGTTTTGCCCAATGTCACACATGGGTTGATGACCAGTTTCGGTAAGATCTATGATGGAGAGACGCCGGTGTCCAAATGCAAGCCGTGCGGGAAGTTCAACAGAAATTTCCTGACTTGGCAAGTAGGCAAGTGGGTGTTTGTAGCTCGCTTTTATCTTGCCAGCATAGGGTTGCGTGCCCCTTTCAGTAACAAGCATAAAACCATCGCCATCTGGGCCACGGTGGGATAATGCAGCACACATCTCTTGGATGCGGTGAGAGATAGATGCCTCAGTTGTACGAAGTATGATGCCAGCTATTCCACACATACTTCAATTCAACCACATGAAAACTTTTTGATTGGATTTGTATTTATCAATGTCCGTGTCCAACAGCAAGACACAAAAATCAATAAAGGGGAGAATTCCAAAAAGTCCACCGAGTGTTGCAATATACACCACGGGGACATAGGGGGAGGTGCCCAAGTAAATTCGGTGCAATCCCACCATGCCAAAAGGAATAGGAAAGGCGAGAATAGCTGCAACAACTTGCTTGTTTCTTGTTTTGGTTACTTTGAATTTATGGAGAATAGGATTGGGTTGACCTTTGGCTTCTGCAAACATTATTTCTATAGTCGTGACAGATGTGTCGATCTTTATTGGAAGAAGAGGCTGCTTGCTCGCTGTAGCAGACAACTTAAAAGCAGAAAACAAACTAAGTAGTAGAATTAGGATGCGCATACGATATGGACAAAAATAGGCCTTTTTAGACATGAACTGTTGAAAAGAACCAACAGCATTGAACAATCTTATGGATTAGATTTGTGAAAAACTTCACCGTGACACTCATTAAAAGTATTTCTGGAATTCGTGGAACCATTGGCGGCCGACCTGGCGATGGACTTACTCCGCTCGACGCTGTTAAATTTGCTTCTGCTTATGGTATGTGGATAAAATCCACAACACAAAATAAAGCCTTGGTATTAATTGGCCGCGATGCGCGCATGAGTGGGGAAATGATTTCATCCCTCGTTATTTCTACTTTAAATGGCCTAGGTATTGATGTTATCGACACGGGTTTAAGCACCACGCCAACGGTGGAGATGGCCGTTGTTAAACACAGAGCCGATGGTGGTATTATTCTAACCGCTAGCCACAATCCGAAACAATGGAACGCCTTGAAACTACTCAATGCAAAGGGTGAATTCATTAGTGATGCTGAAGGGAAGGCCATACTCGACATGGCAGATAGGGAGGCGTTCACCTATGCTGAAGTGGATGCTCTTGGAAAGACGAAAGTAGTAAACACAACACTTCAAGAACATATTGACGCGATTTTGAAACTACCATATGTTGATTGTGCAGCAGTGAAGTCCGCTAATTTTAAAATCGTTGTGGATGCTATTAATTCTTCTGGTGCTTTTGCTGTGCCCGAGCTCCTTAAGGCTATTGGCGTTTCCGATATACAGATCATTCATAGTGAAATGCATGGCAATTTTGCCCACAATCCTGAACCGTTGCCTGAACATTTGATTGATTTGTCAACCGCAGTCATTAATTCAAAAGCACACTTGGGTATAAGTATTGATCCCGATGTCGACCGGCTAGCCATGGTTTGTGAAGATGGATCAATGTTTGGGGAAGAATATACATTAGTGGCTGTGGCTGATGCCGTTTTGTCTTATCACAAAGGAGGCAATAGCGTTTCTAACCTTAGCAGCACGAGAGCATTGAGAGATATCACTGAGGCATTGGGTGGCAACTATACCGCAGCTGCCGTAGGAGAAGTAAACGTGGTCACAGCCATGAAAAATACTAGTGCGCGCATCGGAGGCGAAGGCAATGGGGGTGTTATCCTTCCTGAACTTCACTATGGTCGCGATGCTTTAGTGGGGATCGCCATCTATTTATCCCACCTCGCCAAGAAAAATTGTACGGCAAGCGCCTTGCGCCAATCGTATCCGAATTATGTGATTTCAAAAAATAAAATTGAACTAACTCCTGCAATCAATGTGGATGAGGTTCTAACTAAAGTAAAATTGCTTTACCCTAATCAACCCGTCAATACGTTAGATGGTTTGAAAATTGAATTCGGCAACGAATGGGTACACCTGAGAAAGAGTAATACAGAACCGATTATCCGCATATATGCTGAAAGTAAATCCGAAGAAATGGCTAATCAATTGGCTAACAGGATTATTGGGGATATTAAGGTGGCGGCTGGCATCCTTTAAAAAGATGCGTTTAGGCTTCTATCGGCCCCTCAATAATCCTGTTTTGTGTTTCTCAGCACCGTCGGTAGTTTATGTGGGTGCAACAACAAGAGTAATTCCAACTGGTGCATTGGGTTGCACACAGAGCAAAGTTTCAGTGAATAACTCTTTAGTGGAATGGCCAATTACTGCCATTGTTTGTAAAGGTAATGCCATTTTCTAATGATGAATGCCATTTTTGGGATTTTATGCTGATGGGTCGTGTGGGAAGGCTTATTGTCCAACGTACTTTGGCAGGAGGGAAAAACTCAATTTCAAAGCTCATCATAGCAAATGGGGCTTGTTTTTTAATAATTATATCCCAAGGACTCCTTTTCACCACTCGCCCCATTAAAGTAGAATCGAAAGGCTAAAATCAAATGTTTTCACGCTCTATGATGATGATTATCAGTAGTATTACTGATTTTTGGCATTTATCAACGCTTATAGGTTAAAAAAGTCTTAGAATTTCGTATCTTTAGTGTATCTAGTTTAAGCTTATGAAGAAGTTATCTATTCTGATAATTCTATTTCTGTTTGGATTCACAGTTCAAAAATCCTATTCCCAATCTACCTTATGGGGCATGACCTCTGCGGGTGGCTTTAGCAATGGTGTTGTTTTTGGAATGAATACCGGAAGTACCGCTATTTCAACACAAACAGCGCTTATTAACAATGCTGGATCTTCCCCTCAGTTTGTTAAACTACTTGAGGTGGGCGGAAAACTTTATGGTGTTACCAACACAGGGGGGGTATCAGGGATGCTTTTTGAATACAATCCAACTACAAATATTTATCTCCCAAAATTCTCATTTACAGGCACAAGTGGGGCTTATCCAGGCGCTAACCCGCAAGGTCCGCTATTGCTCACCTCAGGGGGTAAAATTTATGGTATGACACGCTCAGGTGGATCCAACAACGGAGGGGTAATTTTTGAATATGCACCTTCTACTAATGGTTATACTGTTTTGACCAATTTGCAATCTGGTAGCTTGCCTTCTGGTGGCTTAATCGAAACCGCTTCAGGTAGGTTT
>CANGWA010000070.1 GCA_947457335.1 Sphingobacteriaceae bacterium | reverse complement strand
CAGCACATCTGTAAAAATGGTATTGTAAAATTGAGCCGCTCCTGCGTTTGTTCCCTTGTAAAGAAAACGCGCGTACAAGCCAGATGGAATGGTAACAACTTCAAGTCCTTCAGGCACCACCAGTGCGCTGCCGACAGGTATTCCGGCGACTTTGGTAAAATTGGCCGTGGGATTAAATGCGCGAAAAAAGTCACTTGGAAAAATCTCGGCAGAGTACAATTCATCACCAATAATGTTTTGGATTTTATTGCGCAACGGCATGAGTTTTTGCCATAAGGGTGCGGGAAAATGGTTGCTAAAATTCATGGTAGCTGTTGCTGCTACCAATACCACTCCTGGAAAAACAATGCGTTCAAATTCAGGCATACTATTCAAAATTGGGTTAAGTGGATTTATGTTATACTGCAACCGCTGGGTTGCACTTGTTTTATCGAAATCAACATGCATTGCCGTCGAGGGGTTAAATCGCCCGGGGGTAAATCGAGGCGCTCGGTGATGTGAAATCCTGCCGCCTTTAACCAACTGCAAATGGTGGTTTCTGGATAATAATGCACGAGCATTTCATGACCGGTACTCCCACGCTCCATTCCCGATTCAGCATAAGCGCCTTCCATAAAGCTAATGTACAAAGCACCGCTATGGTGCAACTTTTTGGTTGCAGCAATGAAAAGCTCTCTCACTGCGGCTTCTGGCATGTAGTTAATACAAAATGCCGCCACGAGGCCATCAAAGGTTTCGTTAAGGGTAGCTAGTTCTTCGGCTCTCAGCACCTGATGTTGGTGCTGCGGAAAATTAAATTGACTTCTTTGCACCATTGCTTTTGCGGCATCGGTAACGAGCAATTGCACCTTGGGAAAATGTTGAGTAGCGTAGGCGGTAACAATACCGGGGCCAGCACCAATCTCCAAAACCCTTGCCGATTCAGGCAACAGATTAAAAAACGCGGCATAGGCAGCATGGTAATGGGG
The DNA here is from genome assembly GCA_947457335.1 of Sphingobacteriaceae bacterium. GTDB lineage: Bacteria > Bacteroidota > Bacteroidia > B-17B0 > Aurantibacillaceae > Aurantibacillus. Next base: position 9,660 of record CANGWA010000070.1, on the reverse strand, counting down.
TAGTCCCATGAATTTTGCTTCATAGCGTTCCGCCACGGCGTTCCATGCTGCAAGTGTTTTGTCGTATGAGGTGTTGGTTGCCACTCTCCCAAAAATAAGATTCCTTTTCAACCAAAACCCGAGTAATTCATGAACAACAGCCCACCGAAAGATTAAAAATTTGCATTTTTTTCACATCCGTCCCGCCACTGTTCCTTTATCAATGCTCAATTTTGACCAATATCTTTTTTATGCCTACACTCGTCAGAGAACAATTCTTGCCCCTCAGCCCAGATGCCGTTTGGGCGTTTTTCGCTACACCAGCCAACCTCAATGCTGTAACGCCCGACAGTCTTGAATTTAAAATCACCTCACAGGTGCCTGATGCAATGTACGAAGGGCTAATCATCACGTATAAAATAAAACCGATGCTCAACATCCCGCTGGATTGGGTCACCGAAATCACGCACATTAACGCTCCTCATTATTTTGTGGACGAGCAGCGCAGTGGTCCCTACAAAATCTGGCACCACGAGCACCATTTTCGTCCCACCGAGGGCGGTATTATCATGACCGATAAGTTGTACTATGAAATTGGCATGTCGTTTATTGGCTGGTTAGCGGGGCACTTGTTTGTGCACAAAAAAGTGCGCGAAATTTTTGATTTCCGCTTCAAAGCACTAGAGGCGCATTTTGGCAATCGCCCTGCTTAAAACAGTTTTTGCTGACGAGCCCCACTTAAGGCGTCCTTATATACTGCCAAGGTGCGGTTGCGCGCAACGGCGTGATCAACCATTGGCGCTGGGTACTTCGGGGTATTATACTCTGGCACCCAGTGGCGGATGTAGTCGAATTTCGGATCAAACTTCTTTTGCTGTTCGTAGGGATTAAAAATTCGAAAATACGGTGCTGCATCGCATCCTGTTCCTGCTGCCCATTGCCAACCACCGTTGTTGGCACTCAAATCAAAATCGTTGAGTTGCTCTGCAAAATAGGCCTCACCCCATTGCCAATTCACCAGCAGGTCCTTAACTAAAAAGCTACTCACAATCATCCGCACCCGGTTGTGCATGAACCCTGTCGCATTGAGTTCACGCATGCCCGCATCCACAATCGGAAACCCTGTAGTTCCTTCACACCAGCGCTTAAAGCCTACTTCATCGGGCAACCATTCTACTTGGTTATATTCTTTCTTAAAGGCGCCAGTGGCCGCATGCGGAAAGTGCCACAAAATCATCATGTAAAAATCACGCCAGATCAATTCGTTGAGCCACGTTTCACTGAGTGGCAAGGCGCGGGCCACCAACGCACGCACACTTATTGTTCCAAAACGCAAGTGCATACTCAATCGGGAGGTGCCATGTAACGCAGGCAAATCGCGCTTCTCAGCATAATCTCGAATTAAGCCATCTGAAACATCTGGTAGTTGCAAACGCACCGTTGTTTTTTCAAAACCGATGGTCGCTAGTGATGGCAAAGGATTTAAAGGCGAAGCTAAATCTGATGTCTTCATGAATTTATGCAGCAGGGTCTCACTCGCGAAGGACTGGTAATCCTTACTCAGCAGCGTCTTCTTCCATTTACGGCTATAGGGCGTGAATACCGTATAAGGCAGTCCGTCGTCTTTTACCACCTCTGATTTTTCAAAAACACATTGGTCTTTAAACGTTGTAAAGGATATGTTTTTACTGGCCAACAACGCTTTAATTTTTTCGTCACGGGCTCTGGCATAGGGCTCGTAATCGTGATTAGCATATACCGCCCTCACGTTGTACTTCGATAACACGTTGTTCCACACTTCTTCTGGAGTGCCAACCATTACCGACAATCCAGAGCCTACTTGTTTCATTTTATCATCTATTGCGGCGAGCGCTTGATGAATAAAATCAACCCGCCGGTCCTGCTTGTTGCGTAATTTGGACAGGATGTTCGGATCAAAAATAAAAATAGGGAGAACCGCTTCATGTTGTTGAAGCGCGTGAAACAATCCTGCGTTATCGTGTAAGCGTAAATCGCGTCGGAACCAAAACAGAGCCAAATCTTGCATGGAGTTAAACTAGTGCGCTGCACGATGGCTCAGGCATCAAATTTTCAAACAATCTTAACACAATTTCATCGGAAAATTTTTGTTTGCACAACCCATGTATGCAGTAACGCGAACGATAGGCTTTTTAGGAAACGATGTGCTGGAAAGGTTATTGGCGGACCTAAAGGGGATGGGTGTGGCTGCTGGCGAACAGCCGCGCCATTATTTCTTACCTTTATGATGTGATTTACTGGAAAACCATGGCGTGGGACTTGCTAAAGCCATGTTGCAAGCCTTGATAGAACATCCTAAACCAACAACTATTTACAGGTTGCTATTGCGCACCACCGATGCACCCGGTTTTTACGAAAATTGGGGTTTCACTTCTTAGAAAAGCCCGAAACATAGATGAAACGGGGCAAAAAACGCTCCTGCCATAACAGCCATTCGCCGAATACTTTTTTAAAACAACGGCTCAAACGACAGGGTCACCCCACGCATAGTCCTTAATACCTGCCAAAACGCGTTCGCCCCTATCTGTCAAAAGCACCAAATGGCCTTCTTCAGAAATGCCCTCTACTGTATATACAAACGCTACCCCCGCTTTATAAAAAACGCGCCGTTGGTGCAAGCCATAGAAACGGGATAAGTAGGCTTCGCGCAATTGCTCGTGTTTGCCAGCCCGCAACAAGAGGTAGTGTTTTTCGAGTTGCACACAGAGTCGATCCATCACCTCATTTAAAGCATGTGTGGTGCCTGTTAGTTGTTGCAAACTAGTTGCATTAGGAAGCGGCATTTCAAGTTCATTGACATTAATGCCAAAACCCAGTACGGACCATTGAATGCGACCCGGAGTCAGATTGTTTTCGATAAGAATGCCTGCAATTTTACGCTCGTTCACTAAGATGTCATTGGGCCACTTCACCTTTATGTCATACTGACCGTTTTGAAGGTAATCCGACAGAGTGTCATGTGCCGCTACTGCCGCCACCATCATCAAATAATGCAGCCAATCGGGCTTCAAAAAATTAGGCCGGTAAATGATTGAAGCCGTGAGATGCCGCCCTGGTGGGGTGATCCAGACGTTTTCCCTTTGTCCCCTCCCTTGCCGTTGCTCATGGGTATACACGACCGTGCCTTCAGGAGGGTTAACGTTCTTTAACAGCTGCATGGCATAGGAATTGGTGCTATCCACAAAGGGCAGAAAAATGCGGCTTTTGCCTGTAAACAGTGTTTCCATTACGCCAAATAGACTAACTTTGTTGATTGTGGCAACATCTACGAATTTAAATAAAACTATCGCAAGACACATCAATAAAGTATGATCCGGAAACCGGTAAAAAAATCTGCAGCCAAGAAATCGTCATCGACCCGGCCCGCCGGCAAGAAAAGCGCCTCTAAGGCCCCTGCCAAAAAAGCACCAGCAAAGAAAAAAGTATTGACTGATCGCGAGCGCGAAATTCGTGAAGCGAATGCCATTGCTAATTCTGAGAAAAAGAAAAAAGTAACCAAGCGCCCGAAAAAGAAAAGCTCTGCTTCTGAGACCTCAAGTCTGTTGCAAGCCATTATTGAAGGGATGCAAGAACGCAAGGCACACAACATCATGGTGTTGGACTTGCAGAACATTCAAAACCGGGTTACCGATTATTTTGTGATTTGCGATGCGGACTCGAATACCCACGTGAACTCCATTGCTGATAGCGTGATGGATTACGTTGCAGAACACAAAGGCGAAAAACCTTATCACTCCGAAGGGCAAACCAATGGCGAATGGATTTTAGTGGACTACATCAACATCGTAGCCCATGTTTTTTTGAAAGAAGCCCGCGAACATTACAACATTGAAGGATTATGGGGGGATGCAGAAATTACCCTTGTTAACGACTAGCAGTATACATGAGCGAAGAAATTAAAACTCCGGAACCTGACCGCAGTCAGCCCACTCCGAGTGACGAAGAGCGCAAACGTCAGTTTGAACGCATGAAGGATAAATTCAGCCGCCAAAACGGCGGTCCCGGTAAAGGCGCACCCAACGGCAGCGGTGGCGGCAACAATTTTTATTGGATATACGGCCTGGTTGTTGCCGTGTTGTTGTTCATCATTTTCTATGGTAGCGATAGCAATTCGAAAATGGTTGAAATTCCACAAAGCAAATTTTATCAGGACATGCTGGTGAAAGGCGATGTGCAAGATGTGGCCATCGTGAACAAAACACTGGTGCGCATTCGTGTGAACGCCGATAGCGCCGCCACACTCGACCGTTACAAGAACCCACGCGATGGCAAGGCTTATTTCCCTGATCGCAATTACCGTGGGCCGCAATTTTACATGACCATTCCTTCGGTAGAATACTTCCTCAACACCATGAAGGAAGTCCAAAACGATGCGGGCATTCCTAAAGAAAAACAAATCACTGCCCGAAGCGTTGATGAAACCAACTGGCTCACCGACCAATTAACGTGGTTGTTGCCTATCGCCGTTATGGTTATCATTTGGCTCGTGTTAATGCGCCGCATGGGTGGTGGCGGCAATGGAGGCCCTGGACAAATCTTCAACATCGGCAAATCCCGCGCAACGTTGTTTGATAAGGATACACACGTGAACGTAACGTTTAACGACGTTGCTGGACTGGATGGAGCGAAGCTGGAAGTAATGGAAATTGTGGACTTCTTGAAGAACTCCAAAAAATACACCGACCTAGGCGCTAAAATTCCGAAGGGAGCATTACTCGTTGGTCCTCCCGGTACTGGTAAAACCTTACTGGCAAAAGCCGTTGCCGGTGAAGCAAAAGTGCCATTCTTTTCATTAAGCGGATCGGATTTCGTTGAAATGTTTGTAGGCGTTGGTGCATCGCGCGTGCGCGACTTGTTCCGTCAAGCCAAAGAAAAAGCACCATGTATCATTTTTATTGATGAGATTGATGCTATTGGACGTGCGCGTGGCAAAAGCGTTTCGGCAGGAGCTAACGACGAACGCGAAAATACGTTGAACCAACTCCTTACCGAAATGGACGGCTTTGGCACCAACAGTGGGGTCATTATTCTGGCAGCTACCAACCGCGCGGACATTCTCGATCGCGCGTTGATGAGGGCTGGGCGTTTTGATCGTCAGATTTATGTGGACATGCCGGACCTCAACGAGCGTAAGGACATTTTCAAAGTCCATTTGAAAAAAATTAAGATCGACGAAAGCGTTGAAATTGATTTTCTTGCAAAACAAACCCCAGGTTTCAGTGGAGCAGATATCGCTAATATTTGTAATGAAGCGGCCTTAATTGCTGCACGCTCCAATAAAAAGACCGTTCAAAAACAAGATTTTCTGGATGCTGTGGACCGAATTATAGCAGGTCTAGAAAAGAAAAACAAAATCATTACCCCACAAGAAAAACGCGTAATCGCTTTTCACGAAGCGGGTCACGCCACTGTGAGTTGGATGCTGGAACACGCCAGTCCACTCGTTAAAGTAACCATTGTGCCCCGAGGTAAATCATTGGGCGCCGCTTGGTACTTGCCAGAAGAACGTCAAATCACCACCGCCGAACAAATCATGGACGAGATGTGCGCCGCTCTGGGTGGTCGCGCAGCTGAAGAGGTTGTATTTGGAAAAGTTAGCACTGGTGCGTTGAGCGATTTGGAAAAAATCACCCGTCAAGCTTTCGCCAGTGTTGTTTACTATGGCTTAAACGATAAGATTGGTAACGTGAGCTACTACGATAGTTCAGGACAAAGCGAATACACCTTTGGTAAACCCTACAGCGAGAACACAGCGAAGACCATTGATGAAGAAGTGAAAAAGATGATTGATGTGGCTTATGTGAAAACCAAATCCATTCTTTTGTCGAATAAGGAAAAATTGACCTTGCTGGCTGAAAAATTATTAGAGAAAGAAGTTATCTTCAAAGAAGATCTAGAAGAGATTTTTGGGAAAAGGCCTTTCGATAAGGTTGAAGAACCAGCGAAACCAACTCTTCCAGAAGAACCAACCACTAGCGAAACACCTCTTGTCTAATGCGTTTCTTAATCCTTATAACAGTATGCCTGGTGAATTTCGCCGGGCATTCTGCTTTTAAACTCCCAACTGGCCATTACCAAACTAAGCCCATGACAGAGACTCAAAAAATTGAGCACCTGTTGCGGTATGTAGAAGGTTTAAAAGGCGCAGTGTTCATCCGTAATGGCGAATCACATCAACCCACTGAAGCAGCCGCCCATTTGCGCGTGAAATGGGAAAAAGCCGGCAATAAGGTGAAAACCGCTATTGACTTTATTGAGATCTGTGCAAGTAAGAGCAGCATGAGCGGCAAGCCTTATACGATTAAAATGCCTGACGGTAAGGAATTGCCCGCACGCGACGTACTGCTGCGTGAACTCAAACGGATTCAATCCAGTTAAAAAGGAGCCTTGGTGCCCTTAGCGCAATCCTGCTTGCAATTGCTTTTCTAATTCTTCCCACCCCACGTAACCGTTGGTGAGGCGCGTGAGCTTGCCATCGCGCGCAATAAACACAGCAGGAAAGCCAGTAACGCCAATGGTAGCGGCATAAGCAAAATCGGCACGGGCTTGTTGTTCGTATTTTTGTGAGCGCATGGCGGTTGTGAATCCCGCGGTATCTAAGCCAACAGCCGCAGCATACACAGCGTATTGGTTAATGGCTTCTGGATCGTGTCCATCAACGTAAATCATTTTATGCAATTGCCGGGTGTAGGCTAGCGACAGGGCTAAATTGCGCTCTTTTACTATGCTCATGGCAATGGCTGCCGGTAAGGAGTTAAGGTGCATAGCGCCCGTTTTAATTAAATTATTTACAGTGGCCTCTCCAAACTTTACACCGGTGGCTTTCTCAACATCCTTGTAGGCCGTTTTAATAAATGGCGCTAGATCGTTAATTGTGCCAACGCCTTGGTCGATACGAAGTCCGCCACTGACCACTCGGAACAGGGCTTTATCGCTAAATTGTTGTTCTGCCTTGGCCATAACGGGACTAAAGCCATAACACCAGCCGCATAACGCATCGTACACATACACCACCACTGGCGGTTGGGTAGTGCGAGAGCTGGTTAGGAGAATCGTTACAAGACATAAAACAAAAATTTGACTTGCTCTTTTCATAGCTGAAAACGGGATATTATGGGTTAGTATACAAAAACCAAATTACAGTTTTCGTTTCGTATTTCTAGCCAATTGAATTAATATCCGCTAGTGCTGGGACTTGACAACATCACGTACCATTCACGTGCCCCTTCGATAACCGCCTTGTTAAAGCCGCGCAAGGGATTGCAGGCAATAGCTTTACGAAGGCCAGTGCTACAGACACGCTTGGACGGAGGCCGCGCCGCTACTGCAGGCGGGGACCCCGTACCAAGCAGTGGCTGTTGCGCTGGACAAGTAAACTATGCCGGAAAGCCCGGCTTGTGCGCCCCAATAATAAATAAGGTGAACAAGTCCCTTGATGTAGGCCCTCCGGCATCAAATCTCATTTGCAATTTTTATGAAATTCACATTGTCAACTTCTTATTTACAACCGTTATTACGATAAGCCCTTTTTAGTGAAATTTAGTTAGTGGAATCATCTATTCAGTCTCCTGTTCAAGCCCCACGCAGCCTTGCAAAACGCGTGCTTCGTTGGTTATTGTTTGCATCGCTCGGATTGGTAATTGTGCTTGGCACTGCTTTACTGCTAGTGGTGGTGTACCAAGACGAAATTAAGGGCGCTGTGATTACCGAATTAAATGCGCACCTTAAATCTGAAATCCAGGTCGACCCTGCCAACATCGACCTTACGGTGGTGAGCACTTTTCCTGACTGCGCGTTGCGCTTTAAAAAAGTGCTGATGTTGGAGGCATTACCGCTAAAAAAACGCGACACGCTGCTCTATACAGATGAATTGAGTCTCTCGTTTAGTTTGCGGGATATTTGGGAGAAAAATTACCGTATCCATGCCATCAGCATTTCAGGCGCCGTGACTAAACCCGCTATTTTAAAAGATGGTCGTGACAATTATACCTTTTGGTCGTCAACGCCCACTACCACCGTATCGGCGCAACAGGATAGTGTGTCGTTTAACATTGAATCGCTCACGCTCAAAAACGTGCGCGTGTTGTACCGCGACAAACAAGCCGGCATGGCCGTTACCACGCGCATCAATGATTTAATCTTTACAGGCGCCTTTCGCACCGACCACTACACCTTGCAAACCAAGGGCGAATTGTTTTTAGAAAACATTCGCAGTCGTGAAGCCACCTACATGAAGAACCAAGTGCTTACTTGTGATCTTGCGCTCGATGTGAACAAAGACAAGTACACGTTTAGTAAGGCGTCGTTGCACATTAGTGATTTAGAGCTGGAATTAGGCGGGCATTTTATTTACGGCGATTCGCTATCGCATTTAGAAACAACGTTTAATGCCCCTGATCTCGATGTGGTGCAGGTGCTTTCACTGTTGCCAGAAAATTATCGTAAGTACACTGCCGATTACGAAAGCAGTGGTAGTTTTTTTCTGAAAGGCAATTTACACTACTCGCCTACCAAGGGCTTTTCGGTGATGAGTGATTTTGGTGTGAGCAATGGCAGCATTACCTACAAAACCCGTTCGGGCACTGCCGATCACATTCAGCTCGGTGGAAAATTCGAATGGCACAACAACCGCAGTGTAGTTGAGATTAAAAACTACGCCTTTCAATTATCTGGTGATAACGTTAAAGGTTCTTTTATCTTATCTGACTTTAATGCCCCTTACTTGCGTTTAACCACTAATGCCAATGTAAATCTTGAAAATGTATTCAATCTTTGGCCTATTGATACCATTACCCAATTAAAAGGCCGCATTAATTTGGCCACTGAAATTGAAGGGCGCTTGGAAGATCTTCAAAAACAAACCTTCTCCGAAAAAGTGCGCATGCAGCTGCATGCTAACTTGAGTGAACTGCAATTGCAATTTAAAAACGATGACAAAATTACTGCTGTTGAACAATGCGAATTGATAGTGGCAGGGCGCAGTGCCGAAGTGCGCGACATGTTGCTTAAACGCGGCGCTTCTGATGTTAAAGTGAGTGGGCGGATGCCGGGACTTTTTAATTACCTCACCGATTCGAAAGCGCCATTAGTAATTGAGGGCCAATTATTCTCGAACCACATTTCGATGGAGGACTTTATGTTCACCTCCACCTCGGGCAGTAATGCCAATGATAATAGTCCTTTGATAGCCGAGGGCGTTGATTTCACCTTGCAAGCGGAGATTAAAGATTTGACCTATGCACAATTTGCTGCCACGAACATAAAAGGGCTGTTGGAAGTGCGCAACTGCAAGGCCATGGTAAGCGACATGCGTTTACAAACCATGAACGGTGTAGCCGAGATAGATGCCTTAGCCGATAATTCGAAAAACAAATTGGTGGTGACCCTGCAGTCGAAGTTAGAAAACATTGAGCTATCAGAATTGTATCGGCAGATGAATAATTTTGGGCAAGCCACCTTAACCGATAAAAACATCAGTGGTCTAACCACTGCTACAGTAGCCATGACGGGCATTTGGAACAATAATTTGGAGGTGGACTTGAAGTCCATTAAATCAGTTATTGATTTGCAAGTGGATCGAGGGCGTTTGAAAGACTTCTCGCCGTTGATGAGTTTATCGAAATTTGTGGATATAAAAGATTT
>CANGWA010000069.1 GCA_947457335.1 Sphingobacteriaceae bacterium | reverse complement strand
TTTTTGTGGAGCTTTCCTGGAGTCTTGAAGATGAGCCTTCCCATGGCTATGATCATCATTACGATCAAATTGTGTCACAAGGCGAAGTGTTATCATCCCTTATTATTGCGGCATACTTGAATCAAATGAATACACCTTGCCAATGGTTAGATGTGCGCAATGTGCTGCGAACGGATAATACCTATCGTGAAGGCAAGATTGATTATGATGAATCTCAAATGCTCTGCGATGGCCAGCTTTTGCCCCTATTGAATAAACAGGGAATAGTGGTGACACAGGGCTTTATTGGCGGAACTTCCGAGAATTTTACAACCACTCTAGGCAGAGAAGGAAGTGATTACACGGCGGCTTTATTGGCTTATTTTACGAATGCTGGTAATGTCACTATTTGGAAAGATGTGCCCGGCGTTTTAAATGCTGATCCTAAATTTTTCAAAAATGCCAGCAAAATACCTGAGCTAAATTATCAAGACGCTATCGAGTTAACCTATTATGGTGCAACGGTTATTCATCCTAAAACCATTAAACCGCTTCAAAACAAGAATATCCCTCTTATAGTCAAGTCGTTTCTTCAGCCCTCAGCGCCAGGTACACTGATTCACCAATCAGACAAACGCATTGGCGTGACGAGTTATATATTTAAAACCGATCAGCTGTTGCTTTCAATTCAACCGCGGGATTTTAGTTTTATTGGTGAGGATAATCTCAGCTCCATTTTTTCACTCTTCTCCCAGCACCATGTGCACATCAACGTGATGCAAATATCTGCTATCAGCTTTAACGTTTCCATTACCAATGATAAACACCGCCTACCAGGACTGATAGAGGCCCTTAGTAAGGAATTCAAAGTGCTTTACAACAAGGATGTGCAATTGCTAACGATTAGGAATTATAATCAAGAAACCATTCAAAATTTAGTTGGAGATAAAGAGGTACTGATGGAACAACGCAGTCGCTTTACTGCTCAATTTGTTATTAAAGGGCATGTTCAATGATCCTCTTCACTTAAATTTGTCGGAGGGACATGGGTGCTTTTCCTACTATCCACAATTTATGAGTGGAGAGGAAGCCATGGCTCTTTTTTTGCAATTACAAAGGGTCATACACTGGCAGCATTTGCCTATCATTTTATTCGGTAAACAAGTCCTTCAACCGCGATTAACCGCTTGGTGCGCATTGGATAACAAAAGCTATAGTTACGCTGGACTAAAGATGCCGTTGCAGGAAATGCCAAATTGTTTGACTGAATGCATGCTGCGAATTAATGCACATTGTGGTGAAGCGTTTAATAGTGTGCTTTTAAATTATTATCGCAATGGCCAAGATAGCATGGGCTGGCACCGTGATAACGAACCTGAGTTAGGCAATCAACCAACGATTGCCTCCTTATCACTTGGTGAAGCACGCATTTTCCGTATTAGAAAATACAAGCAGCATGAAGTTAAATCCCAATTGATTCTGGAGCACGGAAGCTTACTGGTTATGCGGCATCAGGCACAACAACTGTTTGAGCACGCCCTTCCCAAAACCACAAAAAGTTCAGCACCTCGTATGAATCTGACTTTTAGAAGGATCGTTACCGCGTAGTGGAAATTACAAGGCAGCCCGCTACATACCATTTACGGGGTAAGGTGACGTGTATGATTTCCAAATCACAATTCAATCTCTGCCCCTCATTATTGAATAATAAAATCCATGCTTTGCCCTCTTGAACAGCCATTAGCGAAAATGCATAAAGCGTGGAAATAGATGCGTTTTTATTTAGCTGAATGTAGCTCAATGCTGAATCGTTGTTACGCAAATCCATAACACAGGCCAAGCTATCAGCAACACCTTTGTCCTCGAGTTGGCCATGCTTCCACTGTCTGTAATTGCCCTTTTCGTGTGCTCTGCCCAATTGACGTGCCTTGCGCACACCGATTTTATTCGCAATCGCCGACATATAAAAAAGATGCCGGAAAGCATCTTGTTTACCGCCTATTGAAGGACCGGATAAAAGAACAGGGTGTTGGGACAAGTAAAAATCACATTCTTTTTTAACGGACCTTGTTCGGATCGCAGCAACAGGATGCAATACAGACCATTTTAACTCCGGTACGGATACCTGAGCCAGCAGGCTGAAAGGGAGGAAGATCAATACAAGAAACCGCATTATTTAACAGTGCAATGTTAGCTAAAAACGCTAGAATTCGTTTTACAATTGAAAGAGGGGTTAACTTTGTAGTATGTCATCTCGTTTACAATTTATCTCCAAATTACTCAATATCAGTACAAATGGAATTACTGAAAGCATTAATGATTTGCGAGATAAGGAATTCGCCGGTGCCCGTCTATCAACCGAGGAAAAAATAGCGCTTGCCAATTTTGATGCCTACCGACTTCAAGTGCTCAATAGCCAACAGAATGAAGAGGAATTTCACAATAAATACCGTCAAATTCAAGTTATCGCCAATTTGGGCGATTGGCGTGAGTTTTTAAAGCCTGAATTTTCGGCGCCCCGCAGCTGAATTTCCTTAACTTTGTTCCAATTATTAAACAATGAAAGTAACCACTTTGGGTCAGTTCATTATTGAACGACAAGCCGATTTTCCTTATGCCAAGGGTGAATTATCCCGTTTACTAAGGGATATTAGTATTGCAGCCAAAATTGTTCACCGTGAGGTCAATAAAGCAGGCTTGGTTGATATTTTAGGGGAGACCGGTAGTACCAACATTCAAGGGGAACGGGTCAAAAAACTAGATGTTTTTGCCAACGAGCAGTTTATTGCGGCATTAAAAGCGGGAGGAGAAGTTTGCGCCATTGCTAGTGAGGAAAATGACGACATCATTCCAATCGATTCGGAGATTTCCAAAAACGCTAAATACGTTGTGGCTATGGATCCACTCGACGGTTCTTCCAACATAGATGTGAACGTGTCTGTGGGAACGATCTTTTCAATTTACCGCCGAACGTCGTTAAGTGGACCGGGTAATTTAGAGGACTTTATGCAGCGAGGTACCGAACAAGTGGCAGCTGGCTATATTATTTATGGATCGAGTTGCATGTTGATGTATACTACTGGCAAAGGGGTCAATGGGTTTACGCTTGACCCAAGCATCGGTGAGTTTTGTCTTTCACATCCCGACATGAAAACGCCAATGAATGGCAAAGTTTATTCCATCAATGAAGGGAATTACCTTCATTTCCCTGATGGCGTGAAGAAATACATTAAATACTGCCAAGAAGAAGATAAAGCAACTGAGCGCCCCTACTCATCGCGTTATATCGGTTCAGGGGTGGCAGACATTCACCGTAATTTGATTACTGGGGGCATTTATATTTACCCCACTACAACAAAATCACCAAAAGGGAAGCTTCGTTTGTTATATGAATGCAATCCATTGGCATTTATCGTTGAGCAAGCAGGTGGTAAGGCTACAACTGGGGAAAAGCGCATTATGGAAGTCCCAGTTACAGAATTGCACCAGCGCACACCTTTATTTTTAGGAAGCCAACACATGGTCGATACTGCAATGGCGTTTATGCAACAATTTTCTACTACTGAAAAAGTTTAAGCAATTATTCAACAAAAAAGGCTCACTCGAAAGAGTGAGCCTTTTTTGTTGAGGTTAATCCCTCGATCGGTTAAATTGCCAAATATAATAGGCTAGCGTGGCGGCAGCGCCAACCGCAGATACCACGTAAGTGTAAGCTGCCCATTTGAGCGCATCTTTAGCATCTTCGTGCTCAGTAGAATAGGTAATGCCAGACTGATTCAGCCAAACCAAGGCCCTGCGGCTTGCATCAATTTCAACGGGAAGTGTAATGACACTAAAAATGGTTATGATTGATTGCAAAACGATAAAGACCAATAACAAATTCTCCCGCATTGCACCGCTCATGTAGTATAACAACGCTAGGCCAAGCGTTAAAAAACTCATGATACTGGAAGAGATTTGAACAGCTGGAACCATTTTACTACGCATCGTGAGCCACCGGTATGCTGTAGCATGCTGCACTGCGTGACCGCATTCATGGGCCGCTACAGCAGCTGCTGCAATATTTCTGCCATTATAAACGTCATGAGATAAATTAACCGTTTTGTTGGCGGGATTGTAGTGGTCAGTAAGGGTACCTTCCACACTTGTGACCTCTACATCGTAAATACCATTGTCTCTCAGCATTTTTTGTGCAACATCCCTTCCGCTTAAACCAGATGAGAGGCGCTCTTGCGCGTATTTAGCAAATTTGGATTTCAAGACCTGACTTACGATTAAACCGATAACCAGAAAAACAATTGAGAGAAGGAACAAACCGCCGTACATAGAATAATTATTTTAAAGGAAGGGCACAAGTCTTATGCCAAACCCTTTTCTCTGTCAAATTTACAGCACGTTGAGCCAGTTTTTACCAGAAATGGCGGTATTTTCAATAAAATTAACAGAGGACTTGTGGTAACTATGAAGGTGTCTTTATGAATTTCCAACTGAATTTAGGGTAACTTTATGGGGCGTCACGTATGAAATTCTACGTGCTAATTGATTATGCAAAAGCCACTGATATTGATTACGAATGACGACGGTGTTTTCGCTCCAGGAATACGCTTTCTTTCGCAGGTGGCCTCAAAGTACGGTGAGATTGTTGTTGTTGCACCTGACAAGCCACAAAGCGGCATGGGGCATGCCATAACCATTAATGCCACCTTGCGACTTCAAAAAACGAATTACCACAATGCCTCAATAGAGATGGCCTGTTCTGGTACCCCAGTGGATTGTGTGAAGATGGCCGTTAACCATGTGCTCAAACGCCGTCCTGATTTAGTTCTCAGTGGTATCAATCACGGTAGTAATAGCTCTATCAATGTGATTTATAGCGGAACCATGAGTGCCGCTATCGAAGGAGCTTTAGAAGGTTCACGGAGCATCGGTTTTAGCTTGTGTGACTATAGTATTGACGCAGATTTTACACCATGTGAGTCGTTTGTTTCCTCGCTGATTGAAAAAGCGCTCTCGCATTCCATGCCCAAAGGGGTGTGTTTGAATGTAAATCTTCCAAAACTCGCGGCCAATGCGATAAAAGGTATTAAGGTAGTAAGACAGGCTAAGGCGCAGTGGATAGAACGTTTTGAGGAGCGTAAAGATCCCTATGGAAGAGATTATTATTGGTTAACTGGTGAGTTCGTGAACTTCGAGCCTGAATCCACCGATACGGATGAATGGGCCCTTGCAAATGGATATGTCTCCGTTGTGCCTACCATGGTAGATCTTACGGCCCATGGTGCAATAAGTCAATTAAAAATTTTTGAATCATGAAACTAGAAAAATTTGACACCTTTTGGTACGGTTTGTTGGCGGGATTACTTTTCCCAGCTTTCCTATTTACCATCTACTGGCTCTTTTCCAACCATCAAATTGCTTTTCCAATAAGATTTGTGCGTTATCTGGTCGTGGGGCAAATGCTCAGTGGTGTGATTAAAATGTGTGGTTTGGGCGACTTACTCTTGTTTTACTTTGGATTAAATAAGAAGCTCGATAAGTTTAGCAAGGGAATCATTGCTAGTGTATTGTTTTATGTGCTCTTGGTGGCTTATGTCAGCTACTTCCATGAACCAGAATTAATCTAATCGTTGAAGTATTATATTATATCCGGTGAGCTGAGCGGCGACATTCATGCAGCCAATTTGGTTAGAGCATTAAAAACATTGGATGCCAATGCCGTTTTTGCATTTACAGGTGGCGATCATCTAGAGGCTGTTACAGGAGTGCAACCCGATATCCATTTACGAAAAATGGCTTTTATGGGTTTTGTAGATGTGCTTAAAAACATTTCTACCATTCGAAAAAACTTTGACAAAGTGAAGGCGTCGATTTTGGCTTTTAAACCAGATGTGCTGCTATTGGTTGACTATCCGGGATTTAACCTGCGTATGGCGAAATGGGCCTTTGAAAATGGAATCATGTGTGATTACTACATCTCTCCAACGGTTTGGGCATGGAAGGAAAATCGAATTGAAACGATTCGCAAATACGTGAACCGGATGATGGTGATCCTCCCTTTTGAAGAGGCGTTTTACGCCAGTAAGGGAATGAAGGTGTGGTATCCAGGACATCCTCTAATTGATGAATTAGAGCATAAAAGGCAAGGTTTTAGCACAAGAGAACAGTTCATGCAAAAAAACAGCCTTTCTGGAAAACCAATCATAGCAGTGCTTCCCGGAAGCCGCAAACAAGAAATTGACCGTATGCTGGCAATCATGATAGAAACAGTGAAGAAATTTCCAGATCATGAATTTGTATTTGCAGGTAATGCCGCATTGGCCCCAGAGTTATATGCACCAGTGAAAGCAGGGGGCCTTCAATTGGTTTTCGACCAAACGCATGAACTCATGTGGCATGCGTGTGCTGGCGTAATCAAGTCTGGTACGTCTACACTTGAAAGTGCTTTGCTTGGACTACCACAAGTTGTTTGTTATAAAAGTGGCGCACTCTCCTTTGCAATAGGAAAGCGGCTTGTGAAGGTGAAATACATTTCTCTGCCCAATCTAATCCTCGATCGTCCACTATTGAAAGAATTAATCCAAAAAGATCTTACATCAGAGAACATTGCTAGTGAAATCAATAAATTGCTTCAGGAATCAAACTATCGAAAGGAGATGCTGCAAGGTTATGCAGAACTCCATTTGAAATTAGGTGGGCCAGGAGCTTCTGCGCGTGCAGCAAAATGGTTATGGGAGGACGTTTCGAAATGAAAAGGAAATGTATTTATGGAGCGTTCTTCTTGTTGGCATCATTGACCTTCGGTTTTTTCTCTCCCAACGAAACGGTGCAAATCAGAATATTTGCACACTTACGCGTTAATAGTGCTAAAGTTCAAGCGGCAAAAGGTGTTTACCGTTTGATTGCCGATAACCAAATGATTGCAGTGATGTCGCCCACTGTATGGTTTGATTGTTTCTCACGAAACGATAGTGTGGAGGTTATGGTAAATGGGGTTATTGTAGGCAGATACCGTTTTATTAAAATGGTCGCAGAAGTGGATGGTGAACTAAAGATAAAACTGACTGATCCAGAAAAACCGGTTCGAACTTACCAAGATCACGTGAGCTTCGCTGTGATGGAGGGTGCCTTAAGAATAGTGAACGATATCGTGTTGGACAAATATATTGGGGGTGTAACAGAGGCAGAAGCAGGTTCACGAACTTTCTATGAGTTTTATAAGGTTCAAGCCATTCTCGCCCGTACTTTTGCTTTAGCGCACATTAATAAACATGCTACCGAAGGTTTTTGCCTTTGTGACCAAGTGCATTGTCAAGCCTATTTTGGTAAACCAAGAGATTTGAGTATTTCTAAGGCAGTAGATGAGACCAAAGGGATGGTGGTAGTAGACGACAATTTGAATCTCATCATTGCAGCTTTTCACAGTAATAGTGGAGGACAAACAGCCAACTCTGAAGATGTATGGGGCAAGGCCACACCTTATTTGCGCAGCATCAATGACACGTTTAGTTTGGGGATGCCCAATAGTAAGTGGACCAGGAGGATGTTAAAAGATGATTGGTTGACCTATCTCAAACTGAAACATAATTTTCCGGTAGATAAGGAAGAGGGTAAAAGAATTGCAACAAATTTTTATCAAAACGAAAGAAAGGTCTATTTGGAATCAGGGGGTGTAAAAGTCCCTTTGAAAATAATTCGTCAAGATTTTTTATTAAAGTCCACCTATTTTAATGTCGTTCCTCTGGGCAAGGATAGTATTTTGATATCGGGTAGGGGATACGGTCACGGACTAGGAATGTGTCAAGAAGGTGCAATGCGGATGGCGAAACTGGGATACAGTTACACAGAAATCTTAAAATTCTATTACAAAAATATCCAACTAATCAATTTACAAAAACTAAGCTTCTACAAGGATGAATAAGGTCGGAGGAACATCTTTTGTTATTTACAGGCCATTGTGGATGCTTTTACTGGTATGCCTACCGATGCTTAGTGTCGCGCAGGATCCTGCAGGCACCATTCGGGTTAGGAAGGTTCAGGACTTGCAAAAGGCTGAATTTGATAACACGGAATATAGAATAGTAGTATTTGATCGCTTCGGTAACATCCGCACCAATGAAATAATATCCTATAAACTGTACGTTAAGACCAAGAAAGGCACAGAGGAATTTAGCGGCTATACTAACGAATTAACCAAGGAGATGCGCACATTTCTTGAAAAGCAAAAAGAAGCGTGTAAACTATTTTTTACGACCATTATTGCAAAGGACGATGAGGGACATCCCGTCCCGTTGCCGGATGTGATTGAAGTTTGGTTCCCAATATGCCGGAACACTAAAAAGTCCTAAACTATTAAAACGCCGGGGGGCGGTACCTTGAAACTTTCCAAAACTTCTCTAAAGGCCTTGGTTTTGCGCTGCGCCACGGGAATGGAATCATTATTAATCAAGTAGGCAAGCCCATTGCGTTTGAATTCCACTCGTTTGATTTTGGAAACATTCACAACAAAACTGTGGTGGATTCTGAAAAAATCGGGACTCTTTAATTCTTTCTCTACCTCGCCTAGATTGCGTGAAAACAGTATTCTTCTTGAATTCGTTACACAATAAGTATAAGAACCCGAACTTTCAAAATAGAGAATTTCATCTAGACGAAGTGATTGACGGCCCTCTATGGTTGAGACGTGGAAGAATAATGGATTTTCGCTTCCTTGTTTGCGAATTTGATGTTGGAAGTGAATTTTCTCTCGGCATTGTTGAAGTGCCCTTAACAGCTCTTCTTCATTGATAGGCTTCAATAAATAATCAACCGCACGCACCCTGAATGCATTGATGGCATACTCGCTATAAGCCGTTGTGAAAATGATTTCTGGTGAGTAGTTTAGTAGATTGAGGATATCAAATCCCGTACCACCCTTCAATTGGATATCCAGAAAAATAACCTCTGGTCGTGTCTCATTGATCAATTTTACCGCACCACTCACACTGCCTTCCTCAGCAACTATCTCTGTATCCTTGCTATATTCTGTTAAGATGCTTCTGATAACCCTGCGGTTATGGATCTCATCATCAATTATTCCTACCTTCATAATATATCGGCATTACTACTGTCACTTCTGTACCTTTTGGCATACCATTTTCCCAAAGGTCTAAAATATCAATTGTACAATTGTAATCAATGTGTTTTTTTAGAAATTCTTTTTTTTCTAATGTTAATCCTGTTCCTTTTGGATTGTGCATATGACGTAACTCATTGATTTTACGTGAAAGATCCCTACCAATACCATTATCAATTATCTTACATACCACATTAGCGTCCTGCATAAAAAAGCGAATCGTTAAAAGCCCATCCCTTCCATCAAGATGTGCTAGTCCATGTTTAATTGCATTTTCTACATACGGTTGTAACAATAAATGGGGAATTTGATAACTTGGTAATACGTCATCCGACCAAGATAATTCATAAGAAAACTGGTCCCCGAACCTTAATTTTTCAAGCTCAATGTAGCCTTTAAGAAACGCAATTTTTTCCTCGAAGGAGATGAAGATTTTATCAGAATTTTCTAGCATCTGCCGGGTTAATCGCGCAAAGGTATTGAGACTTTGATTGGCGCGTTCGAGGTCCTTTAATAGGATGAGGGATTTGATACTGTTGAGGCAATTAAAAATAAAATGTGGGTTCAATTGTGCTTGTATGGCTTTTAATTCAATTTCGGCTACCCTTCGTGCGTAAAGTTCTTTTTCTCGGTCCTTGGCTCTCAAGTTGCGATTACGGAAATTAATGGCAGCAACCAATCCTCCGAAGATCAAAAGAATAACGCTCCATCGGAACAATGCTGTTTGTGTTAAACTTGGTTCAATGACAAAAGCATAACTCACTTCGTTCGGATGAGGATTGTTGAAGCCATTGACAGCCCTTACCACAAAGGTGTATTCGCCGGGGGGCAACAACTTATAACTAACGGAAAGGCTCTTCTGTAACTTACTCCAGTCCGTTTTTTCACCATTGATTAATTTGTATTGAAAAAAGACATTGTCTTTTTCTGAAAGGTTGGTTGTAGAGTAACGGAATTCAATGGCAAAGGTAGATCGACTAAATATATGTACTTCTTTATTAAACAAGGTATCGTTTACCAATACTTTGTTGATCTTTGGCATGAGAGAAGACTCCGACAGTATTTCAGGAACGGTCATCACGATCCCTTCGATGCTTGGAAAGTAAAAGTGGTTGCCTGGAGTGCGTATAAATTTGTTCTGAAAGCCACCATTAAATTCAGTATTCAAAATGCCTTCTTCATTGCCATAGAAGAAAGGAATCAGGTAATCTAATTTTCTCTCATAAAAATCAAACAAGTCCTGCTGACTTATACGCCATAGGCCTTGATTCGACGTAATATATAAATAGCCTTCTGCATCGAGTGCCAGACAGAATAGATCTTGATTCAGCATGCAATTGGGCAGAGAAGTAATGGATGTTATTTTGTTGCCATCCTTCACAATTAAGCCTCCTCGGTACATGCCAATCCAAACCCGTCCCATAGGATCTTCATAAAAACAGCGAACTTCACGGGCAATGAACCCCTCTTTATTGGTATAACGCCAGATAATCTTGTCGCCCTTTAAAAAGTAAGCCCCCTTGGTAGTGCCAACGCACAAGGTGCCATCTTT
>CANGWA010000068.1 GCA_947457335.1 Sphingobacteriaceae bacterium | reverse complement strand
CGCGAACACTTGATAATCCAACTCCATACCAACTAGCAGAACGTTCTCCTGCTTTTTACAACGTGTTGTCTCAAATAACCTACTTGACTAAAATAAGGGGTTATGATTTTAACGCATACCTCGGTGTGGAAAATTTACTGAACTATAAACAGCAGAACCCTATTTTATCATCCGATGCTCCCTATAGTAAGTACTTCGATGCTGCAATGGTGTGGGGACCCATTTATGGACGTATGTTTTATGCTGGTATCCGCTTAAAACTAAAGAAGAAAGAATAAAGTATTAAAAAAGGGCCTTTCGGCCCTTTTTTAATAGTACAATGTCACCAAGAAAAATATTGGGGCAAACAATACAAACAAGTAAACAAGCAACATAAGTATTTTCCTAAACCCTGCCAAATCTTGAACCAAATTGGTTTGTAAAACCGCCTTCACGTGCGAAATAAGAGAGGGTTCAAAAACAGAATATTCGTAGCGTCCTGCTGCTAACATGCCATATTTTTTAGGAAAAGAGAAAATCAAACAATCTCTTATAAGCCAATAATCTTTATCTGGTAAGTCCTTATACTCCAAGCGGTAATGGATTTTCTCCGTAGATAGATAGGTGCGTATTTTATTGAACTTGGATTCATTAAACAATTCCAATCCAATCATAAAGGGAATGATTAATAGAATGGGATTTTGTTGCCACAAGGCGATTGCCGAAAGACCCAAGATAGAAATTACACCAAAGACCATACGAATCATGTAATTCTCTCGGAAGAACAATGTTTCAATCATTCTGCCACCGTCGAGCGGATGCATGGGTAAAAGATTCAATAAATTTATTATCAGAAAGGTATTGGCCAACATTTGGATGTTCTCATTTTTTATTTCCTGATTCAGATAAAGTAACACGCAACC
This sequence comes from Sphingobacteriaceae bacterium, assembly GCA_947457335.1. GTDB lineage: Bacteria > Bacteroidota > Bacteroidia > B-17B0 > Aurantibacillaceae > Aurantibacillus. The sequence goes on along the minus strand of CANGWA010000068.1, from coordinate 10,027 downwards.
AATAATTATTCCCGGCACTGGGCCACCCAAAATAATCAAACTCATCTGAAACTGACTGACCTTTTGCTTTGCGCCAGATGTGAAGGCGCCAAGCAGGGGCACAATGAAAATACGAACATTATTGTACTTAAATAATTTCATGAACAAGAAATGCCCCGATTCATGAATCAACAGCACCACCAAAATAGCGGCGATATAAGCGATGTTTTGATCAAAAATAAAGTAGAACAACACACCATACATCAATAAACTCAAGAGGGAGCGTACGATGGATTGGTCGTTGCGTTCAACGATTTCAGGTTTTGGTGGGTAATTATAAGCAGGTTCCTCCCCTGACTGAAACGAATTGTTTTCAGGGGTTGTTTCAGTGGTTTCCAATGAGCGAAATGTTTTTGTTGTAAAGTTGAAAAATCAAATAAACGGATGAAGCGAATAAGAAGAACGCACCTGTTTGGTGAAGTGCCCCCATGATGACTGGCACTTGGTATACCAAGGTCAATACCCCAAGTGCAAATTGAACCGTAACACCATAAATCAGAAAAGTAACGCCTTTTTGTTGACGTTTGTTGAGCTGGAGTTTATTGGACCGCACCCACACATTGATGAGGGCCAGCACGACAGCTAGTGCGAGCATGCGGTGTGTAAACTGAATACCTGAGGGATTTTCAAGCACATTGGCAAAAAAACCATCCTTCATGGTTACTTGTTCAGCCACCCATTCGTTGCCCATTTTTGGCCATGTGTTAAAAATGTGGCCTGGACGAATGTGAGCGTCATTCCCTTCAACATAGCCAGCTGTGAAGGCCCCAAAAACAATTTGGAGCACCAATACTAAAAAGAACACAATGACCGATCTTCTTAATTTGTTTCCGTTGTTTTCTGTTTCCTCAACCGCTTCATGAGACACTTTTAAAGCAAACCAAAATGTAAAAGCGAATAGCGAAAAAGCACTCATCAAATGAGTGGCCAATCGGTAATGGCTTACGGCTGGCTGTTTTTGCAAACCACTGTATACCATCCACCAACCAATGACCGCTTGCATTATTCCCAAGGCAAATAAACCACCGAACCACTTCCACATGTCCTTTCTAATTTTCTTACGCACTAAAAAATAAACAAACCCAATGAGGAAAATGTACATCATGGTTCTACCGGTCATGCGGTGCACATACTCCCATAAAAAAATGGGCTTGAATTGATCAATGGTCATGGTGTAATTGATCTTCTCAAACTCAGGACTTTCTTGGTATTTATGAAAACGGTCCTGCCACATTTGCTCATTCAGTGGAGGAATGGAGCCCATAAAACTCCAATCAGTAATGCTTAATCCCGAATGAGTTAAACGGGTCAAACACCCGATCACTACCATCAGGTAGATCATTGAACAACCCAATAGTAACCAGCGGACCATGGTATTGTTGACTGTATTTGGAAATAGCTTCATGAGAGGCAAATTTACGGGTAAAACGCTCCCAACGCAATAAAAGAAGCTTCAGAATTCATAGGCACCCGCAGTAATTTTTGGACGGGTTCTAAATTTTCCAGTAATGTCGTCTGGAAACAATAACACGTCGGTTCGGGCCTTGTTATTATCGAAATTCTTAATGATGGTATCCGCAGGATCGGGCCAGTATTTCCACTTAGTAACATCGTTGTATTTTAACGACGCCCCCTTCTTAACATTTGTATAATATGCTGTATTGCTGATGTCGGCATCGGTCTTAAGGTAACAATTGCTATAATTAACCGTTTTAATGGTATCAATCCCCTTTAAATCCATAGTAATTTCTTCAGAGAGTTTACCATCAATAATACAATTACCAAAATAAACGGATATAGGTAAGACCTGACCGGAAGAAGTGTAATTGGACAGGTTGATACAGGTCTTTTTGCGCACATCATCTGTCCAGAAATTCGCAAAGGTGCAATGCCTGAATTGATAGTCCCCCCCCAAGGCAATGTTCAACGCACATTCTTTACAATTACCAAAAACCGTGTTCCCTGCATAAATTTTATACCCAAAACCATACAATCCCCACAAACTCATGTTGTACACTTGCGTATTGGTCAATTTTAATTTACCGGGACCTCCTATGACATTCCCCAAAATCTCTGTCTGGATGCCAATATAGCCATCCTTAATAATCGCATAATTAATTTCGTTGTAGTCACTGCCTTCGTTGATCCAAATGCGGTCCCATTGTCCCGATTGACCTAAATACTCACGCTCCCTTCTGGCACCTTGGAATACCACTTCATTTCCCTTCTCACCCAGAACTTTTAACTGACCATACCGGTACACCCAGAGACCTGCTTTATAGTTTAAATAAACTTGCACCCCTGCTTCAATGGTTAGCTTTTGAAGGGAATCGACCACTAGGTATCCATAAATCACATGAGGTTTATCCTTTTTCCAAACCGTATCACACTTATCATTACTACTGATTCGGGAATATGGCAAGTACGAGCCATTTGTAAATTGAATCGCATTGGTTGCCTTGTGGTACCAGGCATCTTGCCCCCATGCCTCCAAAACCACCGTTTGCTCATTACCATTGACTTTGAATTTCAAAGCATCTGAAATGATAAAGGGGGAGTTGACATTACCGGGATTAACGTTGACTTGGACAAAAACATACATACTATCGCCTGCATCCAATTCAATGTCGGAAAAGGAGGTTCCTGACGTGCCGTCTACATTAATAATGAAACTCGACTGTGAACCGCCTTGCAGAACAATTGAAGAGATTTTAATTTTTTGATCATGCGGATTCCGTATTCTAAAATTTCGTGTCGAAGACCCGCTACTAGTGAACACCGTATCAAAAAGCACCGAATCGGTAGAAAAAGTAACCTTTGCACTCGCATCGGTAAGCAGTTTATTCTTTCGGCAACCCGTTTGTACACTGGCCAATAGCACTAGTCCAACGAACAGTAAACTGTATTTTAGAAATTTGATCACAAGATTCAAAGATACAACGATATTTTACTGAATCTAGTATAAACAGGTGTGCATAAAAAAAGGGTTGCCACCTGGGCAACCCTTTTAAAGATAGAAAGGTTGAATTACTTATTCAAAATCAATTTCTCACGGATCAAGTCGGAACCATTGCTACCGTTGATAAAGTAAACTCCGTTTGAAAGGAAATTCACATTCACGTTATTAACACCTGCTTGAAGTTGGTATTCTGCAACCATTTTACCAGAAACGTCGGTCAAAGTGACCATCATCGCTCTTTCGGCAGTAATTACGAGATTACCACTTGTTGGATTAGGGTATACTTTTAAAGCAACCGCTGATTGCTCGTTGATAGTTGTACAAGCGTTAACTTTAATGGAGGCCGTAGCAGTGTTTGTACACCCATTGGCATCGGTTCCTTTTACATTAAACACCAATGTTTGAGCGGCAGAAGGTGAAACTGTTGATGTGGTAGCACTACCAGTAGTAGCACCTGTCCAATTATAAGCAACACCACCTCCTGCTGTTACAGTGGCTGTTTCTCCTTTACACATGGTGGTGCGGTCAGGCGTTGCAGTAATGGTTGGGTTTGGATTCACTACCACTTGTACAGTGGTTTCACCTGTACAGGTTAAATTATCAATCGTGGCCTCACCGGTTACTGTGTAAATAGTGGTCACAGTTGGATTTACATTGCTAAACATACTACTAAATGTATAGTTGTCCGCTCCAGAAGCATTCAACGTAGCCGTTTTACCAATACAGATGGCAGTTGGTGAGGCAATAGCAACAACAGTAGGTTGCGTAGAATTAATCATAATGGTACTGTTGCCCGGGCAAATATTGCCATTAACAAATCCAGAGACAACCACTTGGGTTAATCCAGTTGGGGTATACACGGCTGAACTGCCAGTTGAATTATTGTTCCATGAATAGGTAGACGCACCTGATGCAGAAACTGTAACAGATTGGCCGAAACAAACCAAAGTTTGAGCGGCTGTTGCCACCACGGGTGGAGCTTGTTGAACAATAATTACAGTGTTGGCTGCAGCTGTACAACCCAAAGAATTTGATCCAACCACCAGAACAGCAATAGATGTGGTGGGTGTAAGCACAATTGATGAACCAGTTAAGGTACTCGTATTGTTCCATGTATAACTTATTGCCCCACTCGCCGTAAATGTAGCCGAGTTACCAGAGCAAATGGATGCAGAGTTAGGAGCTACAGCAACTGTAGGTGCAGGTTTAACCGCCAAGGCCAAGGTGGTGGCACCAGGACACCCGGTTCCATTGTATCCAATTAATGTATAAGTCAAATTCGCGGTTGGACTAACAATGGTACTTGCTGTTAGAGCACTGCCTGGTAACCAGGTATAATTGCTTGCCCCAACAGCATTGAGGGTTGCCGAAGTTCCTGAACAAATGGATGTATTAGATGCGGCAGCCGCAACGGATAATGGTACATTGGTTACTGAGATAGTTCTTACAGCTGTAAAGGTTGAACCGGCACAAGATGTATTTCCTGCAATTACTGTGTATGCAGTAGTTACGCCTGGAGTAACCGTGACAACACTTCCATTTCCTACGCCTACCCAAGTATAACTGTTAGCACCGACTGCACTAGCCGTAAAGGTGGCACTTTGTCCCTGACAAATAAATGAATTGGTACTAGCAACGCTAACTGTACTGGTACTAGGACAAGTGCAGTAAACATAATAATCCTCAAATTCACCATATGAATTGAGGTTGGTAGAACACGCATCTGAACTGGTAACTGAACCAAACGTACACATCACCCGCATTCTTAAATTGGTATTCAAAACGGCATTGTTAGGAACTTGAATGGTTCCAGAATGTGTTGCAGATGATGAACCTACATAAACGGCTTCAGAGGATGCATAAAATCCATCGTTATTAAAGTCAATCCATATTGCTAAACTTTCTGAATAAATACCACCACCAACGGCAGATGAAAAGCTGTATACACCACCTGGAACCAAGGTCCATGTCTGCGTTGAAGAACTGTAACCATTAAGTCCACAACCTGCACTGGATAATGAAGCGATGTTATTTAACATATAAGTGTCTATGCGATCATTAAACCCCGCACAATTGTTTGTCGGAGCTGATGATGTAGCACACTGGGCATCTATTCTCAAAACGGAAAATAATGCAACAACTGCAAGTAATAATTTTTTCATTTGTCCTTGTATTTTCCGCAAATATAGCGAAAAAAAAGCCCCTTTTTACTCGATTAAAACCAAAATCGATGTTTTGCAAATTTACAATGCTGCTCGCATTAGAGACAAATGATACCCAACAATGTTAAAAGGTTTAAAACGGCCAAACCGTTTAAAGAATATGGTAGCTCATTTAAATGATTAAAGTAACCGGTAAAAGTGACTAAGAGACAGAGGAATGCCAATAGAAGCATGGGACTCGCTCGAAAAAGCCGATAGGTATTTTCACCACCATCAATAGATCCTTTAATCGGTTTATTTAGTAAATAATCATACCCTATCCATACCGTTTCCCCAGGATGCGGCTGCCTTACCATCCCCTGAGTTACTAACTCAATTAAACCATGCTCCCTGGTTGAAATTTCAATGGAACTGACAATAGGCGATTGGTCCCACCAATGACTGCCATAATTGGCAGTAGCTTGAACCACGTCATCGGCTTCATAGCGCACGGGTCCAAGGTAGGCCATCAGCATCTCTGCAACAATAAAGACACAGCCGAGCACGAAGAGGTTCAGCCACTTGTAGTGGGCCGTCTTCCTAAACCGCAGCCGTTTCTGCTGCTCCTTAAACCGTTTGATTTCGATGAGACGGGCAATTTCCTCCCGCGACAAGGGGCGCCTGGCGCGACGTGATTGTCTGCCCCCGGCCCCATCCATTAGTTAATCTCCTTTTCAATAAGGTATTGGTTGCGGACGGCGCTATTGCGCAAAATCAATTCTCCAATAAACCCTGCCAAAAACATCATCGAACCAATAATCATAAAGGTCAACGACAAATAAAACGAAGGACGTTGGGTGATCAATCGGGCAGGAATACCACTAAATACACAATAAAGCTTGTAAATGCCTAAGTACGCAGCAAAGGCCATTCCGGCTAAAAACAACAAGGTGCCCGCCAGTCCAAAAAAGTGCATCGGCCGTTTACCGAATTTTGACAAAAAGGTAATGGTCAATAGATCCAAAAATCCATTGATAAACCGTTCCCAGCCAAATTTACTTACCCCATATTTACGCGCCTGGTGTTGCACTACTTTCTCGCCAATTTTCCCAAAACCGGCATTGCGCGCCATCACAGGTATAAAACGGTGCATCTCTCCGTACACCTCTATGCTCTTCACTACTTCACGGCGATACGCTTTTAAGCCACAATTCATGTCATGTAACTTAATGCCACTGACCACACGGTTCGTGTAATTATAAAGTTTGGACGGAAGGTTTTTAGTAAACGCATTATCGTAGCGCTTTTGCTTCCAGCCACTTACTAAATCTAACTTCTCATCCAATAGCTGGGCGCGCAAACCGGGAATTTCATCGGGACTGTCTTGCAAATCCGCATCCATGGTTATTACCACATCCCCTTGTGCCATGCCAAAGCCGATGTGTAGGGCAGCTGATTTGCCATAATTCCGGCGAAATTTAGAACCCTTCACATGGTTATTTTCCTTGGCCAACGTCTCTACCAATTGCCATGAACCATCGTTACTCCCATCATCCACAAAAATAATTTCGTAGCTAAAGTTGTGTTGCTGCATCACACGCACAATCCAGTCGTGAAGTTCACGAAGCGATTCTTTTTCGTTGTACAGCGGAATAACTACCGAAATATCCATATTACAAAGTGGTCAGTCGCGCAAATTTAAGGTTTATTCGTCTCAGGGCTAAGGTCTAAGAACTAGTTACTTAATATCTTTTAACCCTTTGCTGTTGATTATGGCGGCAGCCGGGCTATTCGGCGTAGTTGTCCCCTTCTAACCTAAGCAAGCCTAACCGGTGCGGGGTCTCCCTGCCAACAAGAACTGTTTTTCTGCACAACTACTTCGGTTCTTATTGCAGAAATTAGAGCCTCCGCCCGCTAAGGCTTGCTAAGGCTGCCAGGGGCCAAGCTACTGCCTTCTATCCCTGCCGCGCCTTTACGCGCCACGTTGACTTAAAATTTTGAAATTGATCATTGTTTCCTTATCTTTGCCGCGGGTAAGTCTTTCACGACCAGCTCCTGCTGAATCCCCCAGGACGGGAACGTAGCAAGGGTATGTGGTTGAGCGGTGCGATGGAAGTAGCTTACCCTTTTTTTATGCCCTAAAATCTGGGATATAATGTTGAGAATTGAGAGTTGAGAGTTGAGAGTTGAGAATTGAAAGTTGAGAATTGAAAGTTGAGAGTTGAGAATTGAAAGTTGAGAATTGAAAATTGAAAGTTGGGAGTTGAGAATTGAGGTGTTTACACCACCCTCCAACCCCTAACCTCTACCCTCCACCCCATTTTGAGAATTGAAAGTTGAGAATGGAGGCGGTGAACTCAAAAACACACCATAAACCACTGAAAATCATTATATTTACATGTTTCAACACACATCTATATATTTTTAACAATGTGTATTTTTTTAACTTAGATGTACCAATTTCAAAAACATGAAACATCTATTCAATTGGTTTGCTACGTGCAAACAAGAAACAAGAAACGACTAAACCTGTTTAAGATTGTCGCAATTCTAGCATTACTCTTTTTCAATTCTAGGATTAACGCACAATGTAATTTTCAAATCAAAAACAACACTAGTTGTGTTATTACAGTGAATTACTCTATAATTGATTTTGTTCCCGGTCAAGGTTGCTCCCCAGCAAATATTTGTAATTCAGGATACAATATTTCAATACCCGCAGGTCAATCGCATGTTATTGTTTGTTCAGGATGTTCAAATCCTTGTAATGTGCAAGTTCAATTGTTGGATGTAGGTGGAACTTTATCTAATACAATATCAGTTGATGCAATAAATACAACATCAGCTTCTTGGAGCGGAGGAACTGGCTGCTCCTCGGGTAATATTCAAGTTTCACCAGGCAGTACATTTGACTTCGAGGTAAATTAATCAAAATTAGGGCGACTCATTGAGTCGCCCTATCTCTATGAATTTCAATACTAAAATATTATTTTTAATTGCCCTACTAATAACTAGTGTTTATCATTCACAAAATGAAAACAAATGTTGGGTTTTATCGAAATTTTCAGGTTTAACCTTTACCACAAATCCTGCTTCTTGTTTTGCAAATCCGAACCTCACTAATTCCCCTTGCGCTTCAATTGCCGACAACAATGGAAATTTACAATTTTACACAGATGGAATTACCGTCTGGAATAAAACTCACTCCGTTATGAATAATGGAACAGGGTTGAACAATTACACTGCAGGTTCTTCTGTTTATATTTCTAAAAAACCGGGAAGCTCAAATAAATATAACATTTATACCTGCAATTCAACTGGTATATTTTATTCAACAGTTGACATGAGTTTATCATCAGGAACAGGTTCCGTTACATCAAAAAACATATCAATATATTCAAACACAGTTGGACTAGGAATAACTATAGCAAAACACTGCAATGGAAACGATTATTGGATTATTGGCAAAATGTTTAATAATAGTAATTATGTCTCTATTCAAATGTCAAATGCTGGCCCAACAAACACTGTATTTTCCGTTTCAAATTTCACTTTGAGTTCTTCTTCTGGAAACAGTACTATTCCTGAAATAATTTTTAAATGCTCAGCAAACAATAAAAAAATCAGTTCTCATCTTTATTCTAGCACTAACACTCCGTATTACCCAAGCATAATGATAAACTTGTTTGATTTTGATAATTCAACAGGTATTTTATCAAACCAAACCCCCTTAAGCCTCAACACCTTAATCCAAAATTCTTCATCAACAATTTCCTCTCCATGTTATGGTGCTGAATTCTCATTAGATTGCACGAAATTTTATATTGCTCTTGTCTATAAAAAAATATTTCAATGGGATTTATGCTCTTCGAACATAAATAATTCTAGAGACAGCTTAATTGATCAATTTGCACCCTCAGGTTACTCTAATTTGCAATTAGCACCTAATGGCTCTATCTTTTTTGCAAGAACATTGTTTGATTTCGGAATGATTATTAACTCCAATGCGCCATTGTCATCAAGTAACTATAGTACATTTTCCGCAACCACTGGAACTCCTAATTTTGTTCCAAATCTTATCAACTCTTATTTCATCCCTCAGCCTACAACTCTCCCATTTACTTATACAATCCTTCCCTCGCCCTCCTGCCAAACTGCTACCTTTGTATCACCTCCAGCTCCTACTCAAACAATGAGCGGTTGTTCGGCAATGGGCTTCTCGTTGGTGGGGCAAGCGTGGACCTTTGGTGACCCTGCTTCGGGGGCTGCTAACTCGTCCTCTTTGTTCAGCACCTCCCACCAGTTCTCAGCGCCAGGTAATTATACGGTGCAATTAATTCGCTACTTCAGCTGCGGGGGCGGCACCGATACCACAAAACAAACCATTACTATCAGCCAACCTTGTGTAACTCTCAACACAACTTCACTTACCTGCGCAACGCTTGGCAGTGGCACCATTGCTCCTGTTTCAGGCATGGGCCCCTTCACTTATACTTGGTTGCCTTCTACCACCACAGGTTCTGTAAAATCAGGTTTGTCACCGGGCTCTTACACGGTTCTTTATAGTGGCTCAGGCTTTGCTTACCCGCTTTCTGTTACTTATTCATTAACCTCTCCGGTGCCACTGGCCGGCACACTGGTCTCCACACCCACTCTGGCGTGCAACGGCTATAGCAATGCCTCCGCCAGTTTCACGGCCATTACCGGCGGCTCTGCTTCTCAAACGTATGTGTGGAGCAATGGGTCGGCTACTTTGGGTGTGGCTTCTCCTACTGCACTTGCTGCGGGTAATTGGAGCGTGACCATGACCGATGCGCTCACCGGCTGCCAAGTGTTTTCTGTTTTTACCATCACCCAGCCGCCTGCACTCACCCTCAACGTCAGCGCT
>CANGWA010000067.1 GCA_947457335.1 Sphingobacteriaceae bacterium | reverse complement strand
TTTAACAAACAGTTGCAAAACCACTTCTTGCTCTATGGGGCAGCAATCAAGCAATTGTGGTACGATGATAATACCATTGTGACGCCACATCCAGAATTGACTTGGCTACCGGGTGTTTTTTTTCAAGATGAATGGCAATTAGACACGGCCGAAAAACAGGTATTACTCTCCGGAGTAAGATTCGATTACAGCCAACGTCACGGCATTATCCCCTCGCCACGTTTCGCTTGGAAATATACGCCTCATTACCGGCTGACACTTCGCGTCAATGTAGCAACGGGATTCAGAGTCGTGAATGTATTTACGGAAGATCATGCTGCCTTAACCGGGTCGCGCAAGGTCGTTTTCACCGAAGCGATACAACCAGAACGTTCTTTAAATGGTTCTTTTAATCTAGTATGGAAGATGAAGTTGAATGCCACCAGCATTTTGACGTGGGATGCTTCGCTTTTTTATTACCACTTTTTTAACCGCATAACTGCCAATTATGATGTAGACCCTAATGCCATCGTGTATGCCAATTTGCATGGCTATGGGTTTTCTCGTGGCTTAGCGTTGAACTTGTCATTGGTGACGACCGGTCCTTTTAAATTGCAAAGTGGAATAACAATCAGTGACGTACAAAATGTTGCGACTGATTCCATAAAAGTATATAGCCGCCAGGTGCATTCGCCGCTCTTCAGTGGCAATTTTCAGATGTCATACGAGTACACAAAGAAAGACCTCCGCATCGATGTAATAGGAAACTGGTATGGTCCACAACGTCTTCCCATTCAACGCAATGATTTTCGACCAGAATATTCGCCGTGGTACACTTTAATGGATGCTCAGATAACTAAGTCCTTTGGCAAAAAGGTTGAAGCAGTAGTGGGGGTAAAAAACATATTCAATTTCGTTCCCTCTAATCCACTCATGCGTCCCTTCGATCCATTCGATAAAAAGGTCAATGATGTTGTGTCCAATCCCTACGGCTATACGTTTGACACTGGCTATAATTACGCCCCCTTGCAGGGCATTAAACCCTACCTTACGCTAAGATATACATTAAAGTAGGTTATTGCTGAATCCCTAGTTTTTTAGCTATGGATGCGGGAATCGCCTTTTTATGCAGCATGATGGACGTTGTTTTGCAAAGCACATAACTTTCACTGGCATAAAAATAGCCACCACATTGGTTTACTTCTGTGCCCCAACTGTTCTTAACGGTGTAATAAAGTGTTCCATTCTGATCCTTTACCATACCAGTGACATGCATGCCATGGTCATCCTGGGTTTCATAATTATCAAAAGCTTTTTGGCGAATTTCTTGGGTGATGTTGAGCTGGGATACAGGTTTGGTGGATAAACTTTTACGCTCATCTTCATTCATGAAGGCATAAGGTTTTTCAGGAAGAAGGGCCAGGCCATCGGCACGTAAAAAGGTTTTTTCACTTACATCAGCCCCCCAAGCGAAAGTGAATCCATTTTGCAACGCCTGTTGCATAATGGTTTTAAAGTCCTCAAGTGGCACATTGTAGGCCATTTGCCAGTTCCAATTGTCAGGAATCTCTAAAACAAAGGAAGAATAGAAGGGATGGTGTGAAAAACTGGTAAGGATTACGTAGTCTTCCGGTTTTAATCCGGTGGCTTCTAAATAGGTTTTAGGAGTGTAATTCTTGCCCTTATAATCAAATGTTTCAGGTACTTTTCCCAAGTATTCATCACAAATAGCATTGATGGCATTGTGCAGAAAACTAAAATCCAATCGCTGTGTTTCATCTTGAGCTGCTGGCAATAAAACATTTCTTAACGTCGTTTCCAATAGTTTATGATTGTGCGGTGCAGCAGGATCTTTTTTGCCACTATACACCTCCTCCGGTACCATGCCATACTGTTTCAAGACAGCAAGTACATCAGGAAACCCACCCCCTTCAGCAAAGTTGGTTTTTCCATGCATGCGTATGTAATTATCGGCCTTCATGGGATAAACTTTACGCACCACAAACATTTCACTTAGGTTGAATTCCTTGCCTTTTCCTAATCGAATCAATTCACTTTCGAAGAACGAGAGTGAGGAAAACGACCAACAAGTCGAGGTTTGGTTTTGATTTTGAACGGCAGTGGCATCCAATTCCTTCACGACCGTGAATTGATATTCAGATCCTTTTTTATTGGTCCGTTCTTGGGCTAAAAGGGAGGTGGCGAAAAAAAGAATGCCAAATAAAAGCGCATGTTTCATGGGTTCAAATAATTAACGAGGTAAATGGTTTCAAAAATGGTGAAGAGTAAAAAATGAGCGCCAAAATGTGCAGTAAAAATAACAAACTCTGGGTAGGATAGGAGCGAGGCAAAAGCGACGCTAAAAAGTGCGGTGAGTAACCGTACGACAATGCTGCCCATCAACATTTGCGTCATGGCCTTTCCATCCTGAAATCGTGGTAATAAAAGCTTTACCCCCAACATCAAAACCGGAAAAATCAGTAGGCCAATAAAATCGATAGGATAAAATGGCAGGGCATAAGCAAGTATGCCTGAAGCGAGGGAAGAAGCGATGAAAGCACAAGCAAAAGCAAATGGAAATGTCATTTTTCCTTCATCACATCTTTAATCACCAGGTAGAGGGAACCACCTATTCCACTCAGTGAAAGCATAATTGTAAACCATGGCTGGTGGGTCCCAAAACGACCATCCAGCCAAGATCCTAGCCATGAAAAACCACCAATAATCAAGCCCATTTGAATGGCAAGATTGGCGTAACGGTAATAAGAATTAGGCTGTTTTTGAGGCATTTCCCGGCTGTGAACCTTCAGAAATATTCTTTACGCGCGCGCCCATGCTACAGTTTCCGGTAAATACTGCACCCGGTTCAATGGACAATTTGCCAGTCGAAATATCCCCATTGATGCGGGCTGTTTGTTTCAATTGCAGTAATTCCGAAACAGTGACTTGCCCTTTTACTTCACCCATGAGATCGGCATTGGAGCAAGAAATATTGCCGTCTACCAGACCGTTTGGACCAAGCACAAACTTTCCAGAAGTAACAATGTTGCCAGTCAGTTGACCATCAATGCGTACATCACCACTGGAGGTAATATCACCACTAATTTTGGTACCATTGCCAATGAGGTTAACCGACGCAATATCGTCTTGTTGCCCTTTATTGTTTCTGATTGAAATCATATCCTAATGTTTTGCGAATGACGGGTGTAGTCAAAGATAGTGAATAATCTGTTAATAACCTTTTTTTAAGCGTAATACACTCTATTTCAGGTAGTTTTCAGCAAAAAAGATTTCGTATCCTTGTGGATTCTTGAACCGATAAAGGGTTTGTAAGTTTTCTAGATGGATAGGATAAAAGTAGATCTCTTCTCGTTTAGCGTCCCCCGAAAATAAAGTTGGGTCTGTATCTGCGACCGAAAAATAGTTGACTGCTGCTTTTGCATCATCAAACTGTTTAATAATGACAACTTGATACTTTGTGCCGATGAGATTGGTGCTGACCTCTAAGTTCTTGTTTGAAAAGAACTGATTATTGAACTGAGTGAGGTTATTACTGAAGGCATTAAGAATTTTCTGATTGTTTGGCATTACGGCAATGATGAAATGGGGTACACCTTTGTTGATGCTAAACGTGTCTATTTTTTCTTCTTTTTTTTCTGGCTTAGCATCACCGCTCTTTAGTTTATTGATCGCTGCTAAAATGTCGCGTGCTTGAGGGGTTACGGCATCATTTGGATATTTGCCGACAAGGAGTTTTAAGTCATTTTCAAGGCTATCCGTACCACGCAGGTGGGCCTTGCTCATGGCCTTAATGAATTCAAATTTGGGGGCGTAGTCACTTTTTCCGAATTTATTTAGTCCGTCGCCAGCCAATTGATAAGAGGTAGGGTACTTGCCGACAGAATAAGCCTCGTAGACAGAGGTATAGAAATTTTCAATTTCATTTTTTGCCACATTCACCTGTTGGGCACGTTCTGGATTTTTAATCAATAAGGCAAATTCACTCTCGGGAAATTCATTTAGAATTTTGTTCTTATAAACATCTTCCTTTGGAGCGTTTTTTTCTGCTTGACCGATTCGGTAGAGCATGTAATAACAATTAAGTAAGTATTCGTTATTAGGAAAGCGCTTGTATAGTTCTTCGTAAGCTGCCGTCGCACGTGGATAGTTGGTCAACTCCTCCTTGTAAATCGATCCTACATTGTAATAGGCTTTAATAATGCGGGAATTGCTTTTAGCAATCAGCGAATCGTTAAGCGGTAGGTCCTTAAGGTATTTTTCAGGGGAATACTTCTTTTTTGCTGAGGTATCTGGCTTTTGATCAGGTCCACCAGCACCATTGTCACTTATTTCTTCAAGCGAGGAGGCTTTATTAGAGCGGCGCCAATTGTCCTCAAATTTTCGATTCCCCCATTTCTTTGAGAATTCGGTCATACCGAATGCTACCGTTGTTGGATTATAGAAATAGAAAATCGCCTGTCCAGGTTGATTGGGGGAGCCATTGCCAACATCAATATTGTTGGAGCCCTGATTTTCTTTTGCTGCTTGCGCTTCTAAACGTTTTCTCTCGTCTTCCGCTTTCTGCTTTTCAATGATTTTATCGATGAATTTTAGCCGTTCTGCTTCAGGCATTTTTGCGATACGCTGCAAACTATCTTCCCGCGTAATGGTATTGAGGTTTTTAACCAAACGCTCAAGTGTTTGTTTTCTGGCTGAAATTTTATCGTATTCTGGATGTGTCTTTGGCAAGGCCAACATTGAACTGTCATAGTATGCACCGGCTTTTACGTACTGACTGGCATCAAAACTAATTTCACCAAGCTTTAGGAAGGACAGTGCTTTCTGAATGGCATTGTTCACACTGGTTTGCACCGATCGCTGGTAAAAAAAAATGGCTTGTTGACGGTTGTTTTCTTTTTCAGAAATTTCACCAAGGGTGTAATAGATCACATCAAAGAAATCACTGTTCTTGTTCTCCTTTGTCATTTTAAGCAGTTCCTTGCGGATCTTCTCGGCACCATATTTTTTGACATCGGTGAGTCGGGCCAAACGAATCTTGCTGTAGAACAACATTTCATAAGAAGGCTTGAGTTGAATGGTCTTCTCATAATATGCCTGTGCACGTTTAAAGTCCTTTTGCTGCTCTGCAAGTTGTGCTACAATAAATGCATAACGGGCTCTTCGTTTTTTCGACATCCCGGTTAGGAAATTGTTATTGCGCACGACCTCCATCAAGCGTGCTTGCGCCTCAGAGTACATGCCTCGGCGAATGTAATAATCCGCCCATACTACTGGTAACTCGTTTTTAACAGCTTGTGGTAATTTTTTTTGATTTTTTAGTAGGGAAATGATTTGCTCTGCATTGGTAACCGCTCCAACTTCGTTGTAGGATTTAATGAGCCAAATCATGGCCGTGTATTTGTCGTCGGACTTGGGGTACATGCGCACCACATACTCAAAAACATCAATGCCGCTAAAAAAATCGCGTTTGTAAAAGTGCGAGATGCCTACATTAATCCAGTTGTTGTCAATCCATTTTCCTGCGCCAGAAATTTCACTCCCCTTTGCGTCTTTAATCGCATGGCGTTGAATGACCAGTGATGATTTTTTTATGGCTTTGTCGAACTCGGCAAATGTCGACTTCGCCTGTTCTGGAGCAGGGTAAACAAAAATGGGGAGCAGCTGTGTAAAATTGTCCTTGTAGTTTTTTTCAATTTTATAGACCCCGTCCTTAATGTTCTCGTTGGAATAGTAATACCCATTAAAACGGGCCGTCATGTTGTGAAAAGCGCGCGTAGAGACCGTGTTCTTAGTGTTAGTGCACCGAAGTCCCACGAACACTATCAACAACAATATGAGTGCTTTTTTAAACTGCACGGAATATTAACGTAAAAAAAGCCCCTTTAGTACAAGTGGACTTATACCAGGGAGATATCGAATTGAACCAAGTTAATGAATTCCTGAACACGTTCTTGTACATCAGACTCCGATAAGCCAATTAAACGCTCTGTTCCGAACTTTTCAACTGTGAAACTGGCCATAGCACTTCCGAAAATAACAGCGCGCTTCATATTGTCGAAACTAATGTCACGGGTTTTGGACAAGTAGCCAATAAACCCACCAGCAAAGCTATCGCCAGCTCCCGTCGGGTCAAATACTTCTTCTAAAGGTAGGGCAGGAGCGAAGAACACCTCGTTCTCACTAAACAACAACGCACCGTGTTCGCCTTTTTTAATAACAAGGAATTTAGGGCCCATGGCCAATATTTTACGCGCGGCCTTTACAATGGAGTATTCGCCTGAAAGTTGGCGGGCTTCCTCATCATTGATGGTCAGCACATCAATCATTTTGAGATTTGTTTTCAAATCGTCAAGCGCTACATCCATCCAAAAATTCATCGTATCCATTACTATGAGTTTCGGACGAGCCGTCATTTGCTCGATGACACTTTTTTGCACGGCTGGTACCAGATTACCAAGCATTAAAAAGTCGCTGTTTCTGGCGTATGCTGGCACCACTGGCTTAAAGTCCGCTAATACATTTAGCTGGGTGTCCAACGTGTCACGCGAGTTAAGATCGTTGTGGTATTTGCCACTCCAAAAGAACGATTTTTCACCCTTGCGGATTTCCAAGCCATCTAAGTTAACGCCAGTACCTTTGAGTGTGTTAAGGAATGCTTCTGGAAAATCATCGCCAATGACCGAGACAAGGGCGATATCAGGATTAAAATAGGAAGAGGCCAGAGCAATATAAGAAGCTGCTCCACCTACAATTTTATCTGTTTTACCAAACGGGGTTTCAATAGCATCAAAGGCCACAGTACCAACTACAACGAGACTCATACGACTTTCTAAAAAATTTCAGTAAAGATATTGTTTTATTGGAAAATGTGATGTAATTTTGCAGCCCCACAAGTAATAAAACACGTGTTGCGAGTGGGTTAACCAGATAAAATCCTCCTTAGCTCAGCTGGTTAGAGCACGTGACTGTTAATCACGGGGTCCCTGGTTCGAGCCCAGGAGGGGGAGCAATAGACCACACCTTAGTGTGGTCTTTTTTTTTGACCATCACCATCCTACTTCATCTGAAGTTAGTCGGTAGGTCGCCTTACTCATGTTCCTTTTTGGGGAAGATGCCTCTGTTTAGGACTTCATTTCAATGAAAAAGCCCCTCCTAGGAGGGGCTTTAATCATCCATTGCGGAAGATTATTCTTTTACAATTACTTTTTTAGTCAAATGGTGATCAGCACTGTTGATGTAATAGATACCCTGCGAAAGACCATTTACCGTTACCATAAAATCATTTTCAGCTGTGAGTGATTCAGTTTGAATCATCTGACCAAGACCATTGTAAATGGTGATGGTGGTAGGTTGTTCTGTTCTGATGGTAATCAATCCATTGGATGGATTTGGATACACTTCAAACGCAGTTCCCTCATTCACTTCGATACCGGTGCATGCATTGACCTTCACTGAAACCGTAGTTGACCCGACACATCCTGCAGTGCTCGTTCCGGTTACTGTTTGGGTGAAAACCCCAGTAGCTGAGGAGGTAAAGTTAATCGCTGTTGTAGTCGCATTGCCTGCACTCCAAACATAACTATTCGCACCCGTTGCGGAGAAAGTTGTTGTCTCAACCGATTTACAAATAGCAGATGGCGAGGCCACGGCCACAACGGTTGGGTTTGGATTAACACCGACATTGAATAAAAGGGTGGCGGTGCAATTCGCTAAGTTATCAGGTGAAATTTGTCCAGCTTCCAGCGAAAATGTAGTAGGCGCACTGATAGAAGTTGTCAGGTTAGCAAACGGCCCTTGACCCAACCAAGTTAAATTGGTGGCACCTGTAGCATTCAAAGTAAACGTTTTTCCTTGACATACCGCTGTAGGTCCTGAAATGGAGGCAGTTGGAATAAATACTGAAACGCTGCCTGTGGCAGAGGCACTACAGGTATTTAAGGAGCCACTTACTGTATATACCGTGCTTGAAGTAGCATTGACGACCTGTATGTTTGTGAAACTTCCAGAAGACCACGTGTAGGTGGTACTCGTGCCAGAGACCGTTAATGTTGAACTACCTCCACTACAGATGGTAGGTGGATTTGCTATCACAGTCAATGTTGGTGGTTGATCGACCAAGACTACGACACCAGAACCAGATGTACAACCAAAATTATTGTCACCAACAACATTATAGGATTGCGAATTCGTAGGTGTAATAACAGTTACAGAGCTATTTGACGCGATGGGAGTCCATGTGTAATTTATGCCTCCACTGGCTGATAAGGTAGCACTAGAACCAATACACAGGCGTGTGCTAGTAGTTATTGCGTTCACCGTCGGGTTAGGATTTACACTGATGGAGATGGTATTGTTTCCTGAGCAAGTACCATCCGAAACGGCTACAGTGTAAATTGTGTTAACAATTGGGCTGGTAATCAAGGTGCCAACATTAATTCCAGAAGGGGTCCAGGTATAGGCTGTTGCCGCTGATACTGCGGTAATAGTTGTTGGCTTGCCTGCACAAACAATTGTATTTGTTGCCGCAAGACCTACAGGGAGTGGTGCCACTAAAATGCTTCGTGTACTGGTTGCGGTGCCGCAATCATTGCCAACAATGACCGTGTAAGTCGTGGTTGTGGAGGGTGTAAATGCAATGCCATTTGAAACACCTCCCGACCAAGTATAAGTTAATCCACCTGAAGCAGTTAGGGTAGCTGTTCTACCAAGACAAACACTCTGTGTTCCGGTAATTGATACGGTTGGAACAGCAGTGTTGGCAATAATACTTAGTGTTCTGGTGGAAATACAACCATTGCTGTTAGTACCACTAACAGTATAGGTGGTGTTGCTTGAAGGTGCAACTGTTATTGCACTTGATTGGCTGCCATTATTGGCCCATGTATAGCTGTTGACTCCAGATGCGGTAAGCGTCGCCGTAGTCCCACTGCATAAACTAGTATGCGTCTGAGCAACACTAACGCCAGTTCCGTTGGATGTATAAGTTATAATGACTTGACCATTGCCAGACCAGTTACCTGCTGTAAAACTAGATGCTGAGAAAAAGTTTGGATTAACGTATGACGAGCCGCCGCCGCCGCCGCCGTTACAACCACCAGTGCCAGTCATACCGCCACCGCCGCCATACCAGCCGCCACCGCCGCCGCCGCCGCCATTAACACCACCTGTTGCTCCTCCACAAATATAGGAAGTACCGCCTCCATCGCCACCAATACCCAATCCACCTGTACAACCGTAACCTCCTGTTGAACTGCCTTGTCCACCACCTTGTCCACCACTGTTAAAGCCGCCGCCACCGCCGCCGCCACCGTAAGAGGTAGATCCGCCGCCAGCATCGCCACCAGCACTACCGGCAGCGCAACCACCTGCACCACCACCGCCAAAGCCTGTACTGCCGGTGAATGCGTTTCCGCCGCCTCCTGCACCAGCTGATGGAGCGTATGTGGTACTACCTCCGCCACCGCCCCCTGCACCTGCTACTAAAATTCTTGCCGTTATGGTATTGGTGCCTAAACGGACGTCAGAGGCGCCACCGCCACCACCTCCTTGTGATGATGAACTCACACCGCCATTTCCGCCACCATTAAATCCACCTGTTGTGCCACTACCAGCGGCACCAACATTGATAAATAAAACGGCTCCAGGCGTGGCCGTAATGACGCCTCGAGCAGCTCCCCCTAAGGCACCCGCAGGTCCACTGGTTGCACCACCTGATGCCCCATAGGCTGTAATTGTAATACTTCCCGCACACAGGGGCGGAATAGTGAAGGATTGCGTGGAACCAGTGTAAATAAAAGTTTGTGTTACACTTTGTGCACTCACTTGCAAACCTGTTGCAAGCATAGCTCCCACCAATAGGCTTCCTCCGATTTTTTTGGTAAAAATCATTTTCATGTTGAGATTATAGTTTGGTAGCTACAAGGTACAAAATAAAAAACCCGGCTGATTATTTTTTTTCAACCGGATTTAAAATAAAATAGGCTTCACTAGCGCTTGGTATACTGTGCTTCGTAATACTGTTTGTAATTGCCTGAGGTGACATTATTGAGCCAGTCTTCATTTTCAAGGTACCAATCGACCGTTTTATCGAGTCCCTCTTCAAAGGTCACTGAAGGCAACCAACCAAGGTCGTTTTTGAGTTTAGAAGCATCAATGGCGTAACGCAAATCGTGGCCAGCCCTGTCTTTCACAAAGGTAATTAACTGTTCACTTTCACCTTCTTCACGTCCTAGTTTTTTGTCCATCACTCTGCACAACAAACGAATCACGTCTATATTGGTCCATTCGTTATGACCGCCAATGTTATAGGTACTACCCAATTTAGCATTGTGGAAAATAACATCAATAGCACGAGCATGGTCGATAACATATAGCCAATCCCTTACATTTTCACCCTTTCCATAAATAGGAAGTGGCTTTTTATTTTTAATGTTGTTGATACAAAGTGGTATTAACTTTTCAGGAAAATGATTTGGTCCGTAATTGTTACTGCAATTAGAAATTACTACCGGTAAACCATAGGTGTCATGATAAGCCCTTACGAAATGATCACTACTGGCCTTTGATGCGGAATAGGGACTGTGTGGATCATAAGCTGTTATTTCAGTGAACATTCCGGTTTCACCCAATGCACCATATACCTCATCTGTGCTCACATGGTAAAACCGTTCTAATCCATGGTTATCTGCTAATATTTTCTTTGCAGCATTCAGCAGGTTCACAGTGCCAATCACGTTAGTGAGCACAAATTCAAGCGGGTTGGTAATACTTCTGTCTACGTGACTTTCAGCGGCTAGGTGGATAACGGCATTGTACTTTTCTTCTTCAAACAATTTGTTGATGAAGGTAGCGTCAACAATATCGCCCTTTATAAATTTATAATTCGAGGCCGTTTCAATATCTGTAAGATTTGCAAGATTACCGGCATAAGTGAGTTTATC
>CANGWA010000066.1 GCA_947457335.1 Sphingobacteriaceae bacterium | reverse complement strand
GATTTTACTAATTGCATCTGGTTTATTCGGATGGCAAAAGAACCGTGGTACGGTTTACAAAATCCAATTGAAGCTTAACTACTTCAACAGCGTTTTCATTTGCTTGTAAATAAATTCTGCGGCAAATTTTGGGTGGAGGCGGTACAAGAAATCCATGAACTTGGCATCCGATCCGACCAACACCCGATAGGCATTGCGTTCCATCGCCTGTAAAATGATTGCCGCCGCTTTGTCGGCAGGCAACATTTTAAACTTACTTTGTTCGGCATCACTCACCGCCAGCGTAGCACCTACACCTGAGTTCTGGGCAATGTTAGTACCGATGGCTCCTGGAAAGACAATAGTAACCCGCACCGCTGTGTCAAGCAATTCCGACCTTAGTCCCTCTGTAAACAATTTAACAGCCGCCTTGCTGGCACCGTAAACGGACTGACCGGGTACTGGCAAAAAGCCACCCATGCTGGAAGTATTCACCACATGCGCTTCAGGTCGCTTTAACAAGTAGGGCAAAAAGGCCTTAGTCATGTACACCAGACCGTAAAAATTCACATGCATCACCCGTTCGATGGCCTGAAAATCCAGCTCGTTGATCCGCACAAAGGGCTGAATAATTCCCGCATTATTGATAACGCCATCCACCTGACCATGCGCCTTCACCACTGCCTCAGGTAGTGCTTTTACAGCCGCATGATTGGTAATGTTGCAAACGTGTAAGGATAATTTTGCGGACGGTCCACATTCTTCTGCCAATGCCTGCAGCGACTCTTGCCTCAAATCAATCGCCGCAACACTGGCACCCTTCTTCAATAGCTGTAATACCAATTCCTTTCCCATGCCATTGGCTGCACCGGTAACAACAATAACCTTTCCTGAAACTTTCATCTTTATTAGCCCTCAAACTCTGGAGCGAGTTCTATCTCTAAATGTACACGATAATACGGCAAGAATCAAGATGACAACTATCAGGAAAAGCCAGTAAACGGGTTCCCATCTGAATGCACTAAACCACATTATCTCAAGGCCAAGACGTTCAAAGAGCCACAAACATCCCGCAGCAAGGCAAGCGTATGCACTAATTGAACGAAAGCGTTGGTACCATGGTCCTTTAAGTATGAAAAATAAAAGAGGGACAAATAGAAGTAAAACCAACAATTGAAAAAATTCAATACCCAGATTAAAGCCAAGCACTTCAACAAACAAAAGTGCAGTTGAGGTTTCTATCTCTGCCATTAAACCAGCGAAAGCCAGACCATGGATGAGTCCAAAAAACAGCACGACATAAAATTCCCATCCACGCCAAATTGGTTTGAGCAGATGGACCGAAGAGAGCAAAATGGTCAGAGCAATTGCCACCTCAATCGGTTGCGACGGCAGGTGCACCCATTGGTACACCCCTGCCAATAGAGAAAGCGAGTGACCAACGGTAAAGGCAGTGACCAATTTTAATAAACCAAAACCCATTTCCTTTAAAGAAGCAGTTCTATCAACCGCCGTCAAAATAAGCGTCATCAAAAAAAGAATATGATCCGTACCGTCTGCTATATGCAACATGCCCAAGCGGAACATGGTTTGAAATTCTTCCAACATGGTTACGAATATACTTCTTCTCTTTTATTTTGCTCTGCAGTCCAATTCTTTGCTCAAAAAAACGATTGAGCAATAAAAAAGGGCGTCCCCATTGGAAACGCCCTTACTAAAACGATTCTTTCATTAATTGGAAGGATAGAACAACAAGGTGTTCTTACCATTATTGCTTTGTTTAAACAAGAGGGTACCGTTTGCGGTGTTCATGCTATAGCGTTGGTTGGCTTGCATCCGTAAACTGCTTTTATCATCGGTCAACAGTTGCAATTCAATTCCCGCTGCTGTCATCACCAATTGCACTTTGTAATTATATGGCAGCAGGTAGTGCACCGCATCCGATTTCTTGCTCAACAATTCAAAGGCAAAAGGCTTGGTATCACGAATATCGCTCAACAAAATTTCTTCAATTCATTTTCCATTCGCATCAATACGGTAAATGTGTACGGTTAAGTATTCTTCCATTTTCAAGGCATCGTTGTACTTCGTTCCTTGCGTAATGATGTATTGCACACCACCCACATTCATGAAATAAAGGGGTTTATTGTTATCGGGAATGGGGGCCATGGTGGTCGTTTGCACCGGTTGTTCCGGTTGGAGGTTTTTCACGTAGCGGGTTTTTTCAGACCCTTTTTCCTCGTCATTAGCCGGGAACAATAGTTCTGCTGGATTGCCATAATCGAAACGGTGAATTTGAACATAGGGTTTGAAAATTTTCTCACGGTTACTGGTCATCACCATCAACTTGCCATTATCCATCCAGGTGAGTTCGGGCGACATGGAGTTCATTTTGTTCTTTCCAACAACATGTTCCCAACGGTTTAGTTTGTATTCGGCATTCAAATAAAAGGTATGCATTTTGGCCACTTTCTCGCCTTTTTCATTCTTGTATTCAACGTGCAGATTCACCATCGCACCAGCAGGTTGCGACTGCGCATCGTACACCACACCAGTTGCATTCACAGTGAAATCTCCTAACAACGTATCGCTGTCCACAAAATGATAACTCTTGTAATCTTCAGTGATATAAAACTTCACTTCGCACATATCGCCCTTTGTACGTGTAACACACACAATACGGTCGGAGGTGATAGGGAAACGTGTTAAAAGCTTTTCATTCGAGGGCAAATCATTGTTCATCACCATGCCGGCTTCACGCAAAGATTTGAACTGTCTTTTCATTTCCTTGATATCTCCAGCAATGGTCCCTGGACGTGGTTCGACCTTTGCCTGAGCACTCATCTCTTCCTTTTTAGGTATGTATTGTTGTACATAATTGGTTAATGCAGTTATTTCTTCTCCCGACAAACCACTCAGTCCACCAACATTGTATATGCTTTGGGTCATTTTGACACGGTTGTCTACCAGAGGATCTTTCTGACCTTTTGCAAAGTACAAACGGAAAGTATTTTCCGATTCCAGACGGCGCTCCGCTAGCAACCAATCGATGGACTCGAGCACATTACCATTGAGATCAAAGACCTGTTTACGAATAAACAAAGCCCCATTGCTATATGGCACCATGTCCTTGAATTTAGGGTCAGAATACACCGTACCGCCGGTGTCTCTCACAAATTCAGCGCCATTCATGACACTTCCATAAATGGTATGGCAATAAATTACGGAAAAACGATCTTTTGCGACCGCATCCATATACAATAAATTAAAAAACACGTTTGGGTCGGTGTGGGGGGCAGGGATTGGCACTTGAATTGGCAAAGTTTGCGCATTCATTAAGGATGAAGCCACTAGTGCCATTAAAATAACTAACTTTTTCATCCTACAAAATTAATTCATTTACAGGAGTAAACCTTGTAGTTCACCTTATCTGATGAATTCCTTATCTTTATTGAGTGCATTTACTGCGAGAAAACATAGAAAAAACGATTGGGACTTCATTAACAGATGACGAATTTTCAACTTTTTCCAATTTCCTGTTTGAGAAAGCATTTGACAAGAAACATTTGCTAGCTGAGGAAGGGCAAGTGTGCCAATACATCTATTTTTTACTGAAGGGATCAGCCTACTCCTATTATACTGATGCTGAGGGAGAAAAGCACGCAGTTCAATTTGCTTTGGAGGATTTTTGGGTGTCGGACCTGTACAGTTTTTTCTCCAAACGCACGGGCATCTACAATGCAGAAACTTTGGAAAATTCGCGTTGCTTGGTGCTAAACCGCGCCAACTTTGAAACCGCTTGTAATACACTTCCAACGATAAACAACTATTTCAGAATTCTTATACAGAATGCCTTTGTTAGTCTCCAGTACCGTTTTGTCCGCCGACAAAGTGCCGATGCTGAAGCCCGTTATGCCGAATTGATGCGTACCCACCCTGCCTTTATTCAAAGGATTCCCCAATACCTCCTCGCATCCTATTTGGGCATCAAGCCTCAATCGCTCTCACGAATTCGTCATAAACATCCTTAAAACGGTGTTCTGTTTTGAAGCAGATTGTTTAATTTCGCTTCGGTTATGCAGGTAGCAAGCAATACTCTTCAGCACCTTCTTGAATTTTACCACAAGCAATTGGATCCCTTGCACGGTGCCGATGAAGCGACCTCTATGTTCTACGAAGCCTGCACGCAATTACTAAGCAAATCAAAGGCAGAATTGAGTAAAAGTCTGCATTACCGGCTGCAACAAAGTGAATTAGTGATTCTTTATGATCAAGCCAAGGCCATGGCTAAGGGAATACCCTTGCATTATGCCACTGGTAAAGCTTTTTTCTTTGATTCAGAATATGAAGTCACCCCAGCGGTGCTTATTCCCAGACCAGAGACGGAAGAACTGGTGCATCATGTTCTCAAAAGCCGCGCCTACCTACGATTGCTCGACATTGGCACCGGCAGTGGCTGTATTGCCATCACCTTGAGCAAGCACTTACCAATGGCGTCTGTTATCGGCGTAGACGTGAGTGCCGATGCGCTTGCCGTTGCAAGCAAGAATAACCAGCGGTTAAACACGCAAGTCGTGTTTCAATTGGTAGATATCTTGGATACCGCTTCTACTGGAAAATTACCCCTCTTCGACTGCATTGTCAGCAACCCACCCTATATCAGTGACGAGGAAAAACACACTCTTGCTCCGCACGTGATTCATCACGAACCACACTTGGCGCTATTTTCAGGTAATGATGCTCTTCTATTTTACAAACGCATCATCGACTTCAGCGCTCAACACCTTGAACAACATGGTTCGCTGTGGTTTGAACTCAATCCCCTTACTGCAGAAGCAGTTCTAAATTATGCTCACGCCTCCCAACTTTTCAAAGAGATAACGCTAATTAAAGACATTACTAACAAGGATCGTATCCTACATGCCATTAAAAAATGAACCCACGAATTCAAACGCTTCAAAAACACATTGAGCCCATTCGCCAAACCATCTTACACCATCCTTCTTACTCGTCCATAAAAAGTTTGGATGATTTACAGGTATTCATGCAACACCATGTCTATGCGGTATGGGATTTCATGTCCCTACTTAAGACACTTCAGAATCAATTAACCTGTACACAAGTACCATGGTATCCCGTTGGGGATGCCAACACGCGTTACCTCATCAATGAAATTGTAATTGGGGAAGAAAGTGACGTGGATCAAACGGGCGTTCGTATGAGTCACTTTGAATTGTACTTAAATGCTATGCAACAATGTGGTGCAGACACAAAGGGCATCCATCAGTTCATCCATACCTTGCAAAACTCCCGTGATCTTGAAAAAGCATTCATTGCGGCAGATACGCCAGAAGCGGCCCGCCAGTTTGTCCGTTTTACTTTTGAAATCATTCAATCACAACAACCGCATTTGGTTGCTGCTGTGTTTACTTTTGGAAGAGAGGACTTAATTCCCGGCATGTTTATGCAATTGATAGAAGACCTCCATCAGCGCATTCCTACTCAAATTGGTAATTTTAAATATTACCTAGACAGGCATATTGAAGTAGATGGGGACCATCATAGTCACTTGGCGCTAGAAATGACAACACGTTTGTGTGGGGAAGATGATTCAAAATGGGAGTCTGCAACTCACGCCTGTAATAAAGCGCTTGAAATGCGTAACGCATTGTGGAATGGGGTCTTGGAAGGATTAAAACAAGCCCATACCAAACCAATTTTTTCATAATTTCGAATAATGCGTTCCGCACTTTTTATATGCTTGATGCTTGCGGGATGGTTACGTGCGCAGGATTCGCTGTGGTTTCACCCTGGAATGATTTACGCGATTAAAACGGTGGATGAAGTCACTTACTCCGGTATTATCCGTAACGAAGATGGAAAGTTTGTTACCATACAGGATATCAAAAGCCGCGAAAAGGTAGAGCTTAGAAAAACAGCCATTGCCAGTTATGCCCGTGTAAACGATCGCGATGCCTATGAAGAAATTATCCTTGGCCGGTTTATTTTTGGTCGTCAAGCCATTTTCACCAATGCAGCGTTTTTATTTGACCCCGATGAAATGCACGGCAACAATCAGTGGATTTTACTCGATCACGTTGATTACCCTCTTAACGAAAACGTCGCTATCAGTTCTTCCGCATTTGCCATCTTTCCGATGTCGGTAGGTGTTCGCACACACTTTCAACTAAAAAAGAAGTTCTACCTCGGAGGACATGCCTATGTAGTTGGCGACCTTTTCAATCTCCAACGTGAAATATCACCATTATGGGGTTGGGGCGCCGTATTGAAAGCCACCACCGGCACCAGTAACCGTAGCCTCACGTTCACAGGAGGCATCATTGGCATCAATAACGACTTGCTTGGCATCAGTGGTGTTCATCGGCCTTTTGTTACCTTGCCTTACCTCGGACTATCGGCCATTAAGCGTTTCACACCAAAAGTCGCGGCAACAGCAGAAGCCCTTTACCTTCCTACTGCAAAAAGTTTTGTAACAAGCAGTGCGTTGAAACTGGTCGTTGCCGATAACATGTGTATTGCTTTAGGCGCATTTGGTTTGGTGAACCAAACCAATTCCTATTTTAAATTGGACCGTTCCACCCTATTGCCGTATATTGGCTTAGAAAGAAAATTCTAATGTTACTCGGCTCACACGTTTCCATAGCGGGTGGTTACATGACTGCCTTAGAAGAAGCCAAGGCGCTGAACATGGATGCTATACAAATCTTCTCTAAGAATCAACGCACTTGGTCAGAACGCGTTGTTACGGATGAAGAAAGTAATATGTTCAGAAAAAACATGCCGTTGTATGGAGTGAAACAAGCGTTCTCTCACGCCATTTATCTTATAAATCTCGGCACAGAAAAGGAAGCACTAGCTGAGAAATCCATTCAGGCACTGGTGCACGAATTGGCGCGATGCGAAGCACTTGGATTAACTCATACCGTATTGCACCCTGGTGCAGCGGGTGAAAGCACCACCACTGAAGGGATAAGCCGCATCGCAAAACGCCTAAAAACAATTTTTAAATTAGCTGGAAAGGGGTCCACAAAAATTTTGTTGGAAAACACCTCTGGTCAAGGCACGAGTATTGGCGGAAAACTGGAACACCTTTCAGAGTTATTACAACAAACAGGCTCTTCAAGGGTGGGTATTTGTATAGACACCTGTCATGCTTTTGCTAGCGGCTACGATATACGCACCGAGGGCGGTATGCAGGAATTCATCGATGGTGTTGATGCAAAAATTGGACTGAAACACTTACTTTGTTTCCACCTCAACGACTCCAAAGGTCCATTAGGAAGTAAACTCGACCGGCACGAAAACATCGGAAAAGGTGAACTTGGTCTAACGCCTTTCAAATACATTCTTAAGCATTTTGAGCACGTCCCGAAAGTGTTGGAAACAGCAAAGGAAGACGACGCCGACCGAAAAAACTTAACGTTACTGCGGCAATTAGCTAGCCGTTAAAAATTGCTATTCCGCACCAACTTCTTGTTTTATTAAAGATATTCGGGAATGAAGAAATTTGCCCATTACGTGCTCATTTGCTTGGTAAGTTTGGCGAAAGCACAATCGGTTTTACCAAAAGATTCCGCTAAGGTTAACGGATTGTTCAGAAAAGCAGTAAAATGCGACCTCTATAGCCAAGAAAGACAACGCTACCTTGACACCGTTCTTGTTATCGATCACCGCATCGCTTGGGCTTGGCAACAAAAAGCAATGCCCTTGTTTAAACAGCGCAAATACAGCTTAGCGATTCCCTACCTCGATAGTGCTGTACTCTATCAAAAAAATACCGAATGGCTCGAATACAGAGGTTTTATGAGGTGTATCTTCATCAAGGACTATCAAGGGGCCATCAATGATTTTGAGGCCTGCAGGCAGCGCAACCGAATTGGATTTGTAATGGATCACTCCTATGATTTTTATCAAGGATTGAGCTATTTAATGCTCAACCGTTTTTTTGAAGCGGAAAAGTTAATTGGCCGCTCGCTTGCCGAAGGAGAGAATCGAACTGGTTCGGGACACTTTCTCGAATATTTTTATTTGGGCATTGCACGCATGGAACTCAATAAAACTGATGAAGCCATCGCCGCCTTTCAACTTGCCTTAAAGTACTACCCCTGCTTTTCTGATGCCATGTACTACCTAGCGCTGTGCAAAAAAAGAAAAAATGAACTCCCAGAAGCAGTAGAACTGTATAAAAAGGGGTATGCTTGTAAAAAGCAAGGCTACACTATTAATGAGGACAATGTGATCTATGAATTGTACCCCTACCAGGTTAGGGAGGAAGAATACAGCGCCAAACTCAAATCATCGCACTAAAACAACACGTTTCCTGAATTTCTGCTGATGACAAACAAATTCTATAAAATAGATTCCTTCTGGCAAATCGCTGATATCAATGCCGTTTTCTTCATCGGCTATGGCAATCCAACTTCTACCGTCAACAGTGCTGATCGTAACGGGACCTTTTACGGGTGCTGTAAAACGTATGCATCCTGATGTGGGATTCGGCTGTACCGATACACGGAAGACCATTGCCTCTTCTATCCCCACGCAATTCCACACTGCAAAAGGGTAATACGCTGTGCAACCACTTGCTACATTTTGCGCTACCAGGGTGTATTGGCCTGGTTGATGAAGCATAATACCTTGTGCATTGAGCGTATGGCTCATTCCGGCTGATGCGAGGAGGGAATAACTCACCGTTGCATTTTGGGGCAAACTCAATTGCAATTCCGCCCCACTGCACTCCATCGTATAAATGGAAGCCAATTGCAATTGTGGATAATCGCGTTGATCAATGACTGTAGCCATGGCCTTGGCCTCGCATCCGTTGGTCGCATCCGTTGCAATCACCGTGTAAACACCTACGGTAGCAGCGGTGTAGGTAGAATTGGTACTTGGCAAGCCAACAGTTGGTCCCAACCAATTATACACACAGGTGCTATTGGTAGAAAATGCCGAAAGCACAGTATTCGGCTTCGAACAGGTGATGCTGGAGACAATAGGAGTAAGGCTTAATTGTGGGGCAACTGTATTGCTAGTGACGGCAATGGTCTTGGATAGACTACCGCTGGCCGATTGGCCAATCACGGTGTAAACTCCTGCAACGGTACAATTCAAGGCGGTTGTTGCTTGCGAAAGTCCACCAGGCGCGTAGAAGGTATAGTTTATCGCCGAAACGATTCCCGCTGTTGCCGTTACCGTTATGGTTTTATGATGACAGGTAAGACTTCCGTGTGCAGGCGCAGTGGTTAATGTAAAATTCACTTGTCCTCCTAAAAAAAGCGACCAGCAAAACAAAACACCAACAAGGTAGCACCTCATAACCGAAAGTTAGCGGTTACACACTTGTTTTCAAAACCGTGCCGAGTTAAATAGTGCTTTTGTAACCTAATCGTTGAATGGCATTATTGTTGAATTGCCAAGCACCGCTCTAACCAATCATTAAACACTTTTAGCATTTCGGGGGTGATGGTGTGCGGACCATCTAGAATAAAAACCTCCGGTTTTAATCCCTTCTTACCCATCCATTCCTGCGCGGCAGCAGCATATTGTACCGGTAAGGTGGCATCAGAGGTACCATGCGTAACGAAAATTTTCAAGGCTTTGAGTTCAGGGGTAAATTTCACGCGTGCTTTTACCTCATCAGGCAAACGGCCACTCAATACCCCAATGCCCGTCACCATGGATGGTGATAGCAGTCCCACATTGTAACTCATAATCGCTCCTTGACTAAAACCAGCAAGATAAATGCGTGTTAAATCAAATTTATGCTTGAGCGATAAAACGGTAATGAAATCGCAGAGTAATTTCCGACTTTGCTCTTCCTCTGTTTTATTGGCCACTGGCGCACCCGTTGAAAAATCAACGTGGTACCACGCGTAGCTGTTTTCTGATAAGGTGTAGGGGCCACGAGCAGCCACGACCATAAACTCTGGTGGTAATTGTTCAGCGAGACTAAATAAATCCGTTTCGTTGCTCCCATATCCATGCAGTAAAATGAGTAATGGCGGCCGTGCAGTCTTTACCACAGGTTGTCGCACTAGGTAGTACAACAAGGCCTGTTGTTGCGCATGCATCCAACTCCCGAAAAGAGAGAAAAGTAAAAAGAAAAGAATCCGTTTGTAATGATGTCCTTGCATGCGCTTCATGTTAATGTTCAATGGGTTCAGCGAAAAGTCACCGCGTTCTTCTTTCACAAATTACCAATTTAAGATTCGGCTAATTGTCGACAGATAAAAATTCATTAACGGGCAACGGTGAATAGCCGCACTTATCCAATTTTATAACACCTCATGGAGATGTTGGCGTATTGAAATCCTTCAAACAACCAGGTAACGGGTTCAGAAGCATCGGTAAGGCCAAGGGAATAAATCATAGGCAAGTAATGGTCCTCAGAGGGCACTGCCATTTGTCCTGCTTTAAAACGCCTGTAATCCAGCAATGCTGGAGCATTGGCATTTTGCAAATGCTTCTTCACATACATATCAAACTCCAATGCCCAATCATCGGCTTTGGCATTAATATCGCCCCAGTTGAGACGACCTAAATTGTGCACCACGTTGCCACTTCCCATGATGAGCACCCCTTTTTCCCTCATTTTGCTTAAAAGGCGAGCCAATTCATAATGGTGCGACAAGGGTTGTGTAAAATCCAAGCTCAATTGAAACACCGGTATATTGGCTTGTGGGTACATGTGTTTGAGTACGGTCCACGTACCATGATCAAGGCCCATCTGAGCATCTTCTCTCACCGTTGGTAACAGCTGGGTGACTTCCCTGGCTAAGGCAGGGTGCCCTTTAGCGGGATACTTGATTTCAAAAAGCCGATCATCAAATCCGCCAAAATCATAAATGGTGGGAGGTGTAGGGTTAACAGACACATAGGTTCCTCTGGTCAACCAATGTGCCGAAATCATCATGATCGCCGAAGGTTTTGGTAATTGTGAGCCTATTCCACCTAACGTGTGTGTAAACGCGTTGGTAAACAAAGCATTCATGGGGTGACCATGTCCGATGAACACCACAGGCATTTTTGGAGAGGGCGCAAAGGTGTCGGTCACCTTTTTCAGTTGATTTAAATTCATGGCAAGGGGTGTTGTAGCCAGGAGCTTTATGAATGATTTGCGGTCCATTGAAAAAAAAACCGGGACGCAGTGTGTGATCTGGCCCCGGTCGCTAGTGCTTAGGCTTGTTTTGCAAACTGCACCTCAGCATTT
>CANGWA010000065.1 GCA_947457335.1 Sphingobacteriaceae bacterium | reverse complement strand
TACCAATTCATTGATCTGTTTCTTCATGTTAGAACGGTCATCCGTTCCTTCTGAATTTCCTGCTAAAATAACATTCTTCCGGTGATTATTCAAATCAACCACATCAATTTGGCTAGCTTCCACCTGATGTGAAATTTGTCCGATTACTTCGTTCATTTTGAGCAACTGGTTCGCCATCTCTTCTTTTTCACTCAAAAGGACTAAACGTTCCTGACTTAATGCTTCTAGATCAGCGACAGCGGTTCCGTAATCATTTTCGTGTTGAAGGATGGTGTCGTTGCTGACTTGCAAAGCTGCTTCTACGGATTGAACTTTCTCATTGAGGAAGGCCACGGTGGACTCCATTTCTTGTAATCGCGCTTGTAGCTGTGCATTCTCTTCATTAACTAACGAGAGTTCCGTGCTAGCAACCGCTTGTTGGCTGAATTGTTCCTCCTGAGCCGTTACCTGTTGGCGGAGGCCGTCGTTTTCTGCCTTCAATTGAGCAATTTCCTCTCTTAATGCAGCTGAAACCGCCTCGAGGTTGGTTATTTTAAAGTTCTTTTCAGAGACAATTTCACGGTAATCTTCCGCCTTTTCGATTTCTCTGTTGCGAATTTCATGTAGTTCTGAGCGAAGCAGTTGTAGTTCAGACTCTTGGCCCTCTATTTGGAGTTGACTGGCTTCAATTTCTGCGATAACCCCTTTGTTTTCAACCAGCAGTTTATCGTATTCATTTTTTACGAGCAGCAATTTCTCCTCGTATTCTGAAGACAAGTGGCTGATCTCTGAAAAATGTTGGTTGCTTGCAGTATTGAGTTGGTTTTCAGTCTCCATTAGACGATTCAGCGTCCCATCCAACTCAATTGCTTTGCGGTCGAGTTCCTCGTTTTTGTACTCGAGGTTGCGTTCCGCTTCGGCTAGGGAATTGGTGATACCTTCCATCACTTCGGTCATGTTGACGATTTCTTGGCGAAGCGCTGCAATAGAGCCTTCCAATTCTCCCACTACCAGTTGATGAGCAGACTGTATGGAAGCAATTTCAGCGTTGAGTAAGTTCACTTGTTCTGAGCCACTCAAAGCACTTTGGCTTCTGAACTGTTCGAACTCGTTGAGGAGTTGTTGAAAGCGCACTGAACCATCGCTAAGTTGGGTTTCTGAGGAGAGCAGACGAAGTTCTAGGACAGCATATTCAGAATTACGGACATCGAGGGACGTCATGAGATCGCGGTTGCTGGCGAGCGCTGTTTCCAGCTCTGCTTGTACACGCGCAAAATCTTCACTCAATTTTGAATTTTGGGCATTTGAGTGGATGAGGGTATTGGAGAGTTTTGATTCATATTCCGAAGAGATTTCTGCGATACGGTTTTCATGTTCTTCCAATTTAGCCGCTAGAAGCGTCTCGTATTCAGAACGAATGGCATTTACTTGTTCTGATTCCCTATCCATAGCCCCATTGCTGGCGGCTTCGAGTGCCAATTCCAGTTCAGCAACGCGGGCTTCGAAGGTATTGCGCAGTCCCACTTCGTTTTCAGTAGCCTGTGTCCTTAGGTTTTCAAATTGCGTGGAATATTCAGCCACTAATCCTTCTCTTTGGGCAACCAGTGCCTCTTCCAGTTGGTTAATTTTTGCACGGTATTCGTTTTCAGAAGCCGCTTGACTTTGGTCGAACCCTGCTTTAAGTC
The DNA here is from genome assembly GCA_947457335.1 of Sphingobacteriaceae bacterium. GTDB lineage: Bacteria > Bacteroidota > Bacteroidia > B-17B0 > Aurantibacillaceae > Aurantibacillus. The sequence continues at coordinate 9,962 of CANGWA010000065.1, read as the reverse complement.
CGTTGATTTCTGCAAGGAAGCCTTCTCTAACAATAGCGAGTTCATTGGCACTAGCGGCCGACATACCTTCCAACTGAGCGTTATACTGGGACGTGAGGGCTGTAATTTGTGTTTCGAGGTTGTTTTTAAGAGCTATTACCTCTGATTGGTGAAGCGCTGTCAGTTCACTTTCCTTGACCAACCAAGAGGAGCCAGACTCAGCCATTTTAGCTTCAAGTTCCTCACGAATAGCCATTTCACGGGCGGCGGCGGACGATTTTAGTCCCCCTATCCGCTCCTCGTATTCCTCTTTCACTTTGTTCAATTCAAACGCAGCTTGATCGCGCACCTGTTCCAATTCGGCACGGTGCTGTTCAACAATGCTGTTCAATTCACCACGGATAGCTTGTATTTCAGCCACCCTGGCGTCGATTTCCTCTTGTTTTGCGTCAAGTTGTTCCTTAATTGAACCGCGCAGTTCTTTAAAAGAAGCCAATTCCGCCTTGTAGTTGGTATTGTCGCGTTCCATCACTACCAATTTGGTATTGAGCACATCGATGGTTACCTGAAGGCGTTTGCAATCCTCATCGCGCATGATGAGTTGATTCCTGTAATCACTCAGTGAGCGCTTGAGTTCATTGAACTCCTTGCGCAATACCACATCGTTATCAAGAACCTGTTGCAATTCCGATTTTAGGCTTTCTACGTTCATTTTAAGGCGTGTTTGATTTCGATAAAAATAACTAACCATTGAAGGCCAAATCCTTAGGCGGGTAGTTAACCTTAAACACCTGAATGTTAATTAACCGAACGGTTATTAGCCGTAAATTGTTGATAGTGTGAATAACCTAGCTTTTAACAAGCATGTGGTATTTACAGTTGTGATGGCGTATTTTTGCCTTAGAAGGTTGGTCAATTTTAACACAGATTCTCAGAAAAAGGCATAACCTTTTCCCTCCTTTTGCGTTAAACTGATGTAAATCGTATCAGAAAAAGCGATATTTTTATTAACTTTACACACTTAATACAACAATGACATGAGGCAGCTAAAGATTACGAAATCGATTACCAATCGTGAAAGTGCATCGCTTGACAAGTATCTACAGGAAATCGGTCGTGAAGAGCTCATTACAGCTGAAGAAGAAGTTATCCTTGCTAAAAAAATCAAGGATGGTGATCAGCGAGCTTTAGAAAAGTTGACCCGTGCTAATCTTCGTTTCGTTGTATCCGTAGCCAAGCAGTATCAAAATCAGGGGTTAAGTTTGCCTGATTTGATCAACGAAGGCAATTTAGGTCTGATAAAAGCGGCGCGTCGTTTTGACGAAACCCGTGGTTTTAAATTCATTTCCTATGCGGTCTGGTGGATTCGTCAAAGTATTTTACAAGCCTTGGCAGAGCAAAGCCGTATAGTACGTTTACCATTGAACCAAGTCGGTTCACTCAATAAGATTAACAAAGCTTACAGTAAACTTGAGCAGCAATACGAACGTGAACCAAGTGCTGAGGAATTAGCAGATATCTTGGACCTTCCAATTGACAAAGTGAGTGATACCATGAAGGTCAGCGGACGCCATGTGAGCATGGATGCTCCCTTTGCGAACGGTGAAGAAAGCAGTTTGTTGGACGTGTTGGTGAATTCAGATTCACCCAAAGCGGATACTGGTTTGATGAATGAATCCTTAAGCCGTGAAATTGATCGTGCATTAAGTACCTTGACAGAGCGTGAAAGAGACGTAGTGAAATTGTTCTTTGGTATTGGTTTGAACCATGGTTTGACCTTGGAGGAAATTGGCGATAAATTTGATTTGACACGTGAGCGAGTGCGACAAATCAAAGAAAAGGCAATACGCCGTCTTCGTCACAGCAGCAGAAGTAAATTACTTCAACAGTACCTCGGCTAAACTCTACCCCCGCAATAGCGGGGGTTTTTTATTTACACGCCCTACTCTTATCTTTAAATCCTGGTGGCATACAAGAAGATAATCGGAATTGTACTGAACATCCTGCTTGGCGGGGTGTTTGTGTTTTCGGGGTGGACCAAGTTGATACCGGTTATTGAAACCTTAGAAGTTTCGTTGGTCGACGCTGGCTTTGCGAATTGGGTCCTTGCCCCTTTTTTAGCGCGTGTGTTGATTGCTATGGAATTGACCCTGGGGATAATGTTAATAGCGCAAATACGCGTTAAGCGGTGGGCATTGCCATTCGCCTTTGTGCTGCTTTTGGTATTCACTCTTTATCTAACCATTAATTACTTCACTAATGGTAACGCAACGAACTGTGGCTGTTTCGGTGAAACACTTCCCATGAGCACCTTGTGGGCTATTGCTAAAAACGGAGTGTTATTAGCAGTAACACTATTGTGTTTTATCCTAGCTGAGCTTAGACGTAAGCGACTCGATGCCTTGTTCACTTCGCTGATTGCCGTTACAGCACTAGCATTCTGTTTCATAGTGAATCCTGTTGAACCAGGATATACCTCGAACAACCTCAACGAAAAAGTGGGTTATCCCTTGCAATTGGAATTACTATACCAGTCCTCCGATAGCTCGCGTGTGGAGCCACCAACAGTAGATTTAAGACGAGGTAAATTCGTGTTGGCCTTTATGAGTCTTCAATGTGAACATTGCAGAATAGCTGCCAAGAAAATAAAAGTGATTCATGACCGCAATCCCGACATCCCCTTTTATTTCATATTAAATGGAGAGGAGGAAATGAAATCTGTTTTTTTCAAGGACACAAAAACGGAGGACATTCCCCACTCGATGTGTCTCGGCAAAGCCTTTGTAACGCTTGCAACGACTAGGGTACCGAGGATATATTATATCAACAATACCATTATTGAACGTAAAGTAGATGCTTACGAACTCGATCAAACCGTTATTGAAAATTGGTTGACACAACATTAACATGCAGGTATTTATTGCAACCATAGCAGGACAAGAAGCCATCCTGAGGGAAGATGAAAGTTTTCATTGCACACGTGTGCTTCGCAAAAAAGCGGGCGATAAAATTGTCGTCATTAATGGGCGAGGCTTTATGAGTCAGGCCATTCTGACCCATTTGCACGACAAGAAATGTGTTGCTGTATTGGATGGTTCGCCTTTAGCAGGGCACCACCGGCACTATTTTATTCATTTGTGTATTGCCCCAACAAAACATGCTGACCGAACGGAATGGATGTTAGAGAAATGCATTGAATTGGGATTGGATGCGATTAGTTTTTTTACATCCGGTAATTCTGAGCGTGTGCATTTAAAACACGAACGCATGGTTAAGATTGCTGAGAGCGCAGTGAAACAAAGTCTTCAATCCACCGTTCCCAGTATCAGTGAACTTGTAAAATTCGGTGACTTGTTGCGCTTGGATGGCTACGATGAAAAATACATTGCTCATTGTAATGGTGGTGATAAAGTCGATTTAAAGTCCCTACCCTTTACCGATAAGCGCACTATTATTTTGATTGGTCCAGAGGGTGATTTTACACCGGAAGAAATACCGGCAGCCAAAGCTGCCGGTTTTAAGTCATTAAGTTTAGGTGAGAATCGCTTGAGAACAGAAACAGCTGGCCTTATGGTTTGTGCTGCTGCTGCGTTGCGTTAGATTAAAGTAGCGAAGTTATTTCGTCACTCATGGGGTTGGTGCGGCTACCGAAGAACTTGATGATTTTACCGTTTTCATCGATAAGGTATTTACAAAAATTCCATTTCGGTGCTTCGTCGCAGGTACCATTTGCTGACTTATTGCTGAGCCATTGATAGAGCTGATGGGTGTCGGCGCCTTTCACGCTAATTTTCTCCATCATTTGAAAAGTGACCCCATAGTTCTTTTTACAAAACTCACCGATTTGAGTTGAGCTGCCTGGTTCTTGTCCCCCGAAATTATTCGCAGGAAATCCAATTACGGTCACTTTGCTACCATATTTCTCGTGGAGTTGTTGTAGGTCTTTGTACTGTGGTGTAAATCCACATTCGCTAGCCACATTGACGATGAGCATTTTTTTGCCTTTGAATTTAGACAGGCTGATGGATTGTCCATCGAGGGTGTTCATTTTGAAATCGTAGATGCTTTTTGGCAAGTCGTTTGCTGGTTCAATTTTTCTGTACTTTTTAATAAAAGAGGACAGAAGGAGGATGCCTCCAATGAGGACTGCTGCGGTGATAATTGATTTTGTCATTTTTTCATTATTTAAGATTAGTCCAAAAAAAAGGAGCCTTTCGGCTCCTTCTATTATTTTGCTGCTTCTTTAGCCGCTTTAATTTTTGCTTTGATGTTATCGGTTGTTACTGAACCTGGGCGTTCAATTGGTGAGCCCGTTGCACGGTCCCAAATCAAACTGGCTAGAACCCCTAACGCGCGGCTAACGCCAAACAACACAGTATAAAAATCGTACTCGTGCATACCATAGTGAACGAGGAGAGCACCAGAGTGAGCATCCACGTTTGGCCATGGGTTTTTGATTTTACCAGTAGACTCGAGAATTGGAGGAGCCACTTCATATATCATTTGCACGATTTCACAAATATCATCGTGTTTGATATAGGTGCGGTAGAAATCTTGTTGTGCACTGAAACGTGGGTCGGTTTTGCGCAGTACGGCGTGTCCGTAACCTGGCACGACTTTACCTTCAGCGAGTGTTTTCTTGATATAGTCACCAATTTGCTCCTTCGTTGGCAGTCCGCCACCGAGTGTTTCTTTCAGCTCCATGATCCAACCAAGCACTTCTTGGTTTGCCAATCCGTGAAGAGGACCAGCGAGACCGCACATACCAGCAGTGAACGCCATGTATGGATCACTGAGTGCCGAGCCAACGAGGTGGGTGCTATGAGCGGACACATTACCACCTTCATGGTCGACGTGAATGGTGAGGTAAAGGCGCATAAGCCGTTTCATATCGAAAGCTTCATACCCCAGCATGTGTGCGAAATTGGCTGCCCAATCCAGTTTATGATCCGGTTCAATGTGATTACCACCTTTGTATTTGCGGCGGTAGATATAGGCCGCTACGCGTGGGAGGCGTGCGATGAGGTTCATTGAATCTTCGTACACATAATCCCAGTAATCTTTTTTATTGATGCCCTTTGCATACGCTTTTGCAAATAGCGATTCCGTTTGCATAGCCATGATCGCAGAGATAAATTGCGTCATCGGGTGCGTGTCCACTGGAAGGGATTCTATTACGTCGAACACGTGCTTTGGCACGTTGTTACGCTTAATCCATTCTGAGGTAAGGAAGGCAACATCTTCATGTGTTGGCAATTCACCAACGAGCATGAGGTAGAAAATGCCCTCAGGCAGCGGTTCAGTTCCGCCGGGTGCCTTAGGAAGTTGCTTGCGCAATTCGGGAATGGAGTAACCGCGAAAGCGGATACCTTCTTCCGGGTCGAGGCGAGAGGTTTCGGTTACCATACCCACCATGCCGCGCATGCCTTGGTATACTTGAGCCACTGTGATTTCTCCTAGTTTCAGATCACCATGATTCTTAATGATGTCTTTAATTTCCGCAGCCAGGACATCGGCCTTGGCTTTGAATTTTTCTTTCAACGGATCCATATCGTTCGAAATAATGTTTTTAAAGTTACGTTTCAGTATTCGATTTACAAAGTGATTTATCGTGCGAAGCGAAAAGCTTTACCGAGGTAGCGGGCCGAGGCACCCAATTGTTCTTCAATACGCAGCAACTGGTTGTATTTAGCTACCCGGTCGCTGCGTGACGGTGCACCGGTTTTGATTTGACCACAGCGCAGTGCCACTGCCAAGTCGGCAATAGTCGTGTCTTCCGTCTCACCACTGCGGTGACTCATAACAGATGTGTAGCCACTGTTTTGCGCCAATTGTACAGCGTTAATGGTTTCTGTGAGCGAGCCGATTTGGTTCACCTTTACAAGAATGGAGTTGGCAACGCTGTTATTGATGCCTTCGGCGAGACGGTTGACGTTGGTGACAAACAAATCATCCCCTACGAGCTGAACCGTATCACTCAGCGCAGCAGTCATTTTTTTCCAACCATCCCAATCGTCCTCTGCAAAGCCATCTTCGATAGAAATGATAGGGTATTTTTTGCACCAATCGGCCCAGTAGCTTACCATTTGATCGGAGGTAAGTTTATCGCCAGTTGATTTTTTGAAATGATATACTTTTTCTTCAGCGTTGTAGAATTCAGAAGCAGCAGCGTCCATAGCGATGTAAATATCTTCACCCGGTTTGTAGCCGGCTTTTTCAATGGCTTGAATCACAGCCTTGATGGCGTCTTCGTTATTTGCCAAGTTGGGTGCAAAGCCTCCTTCATCACCTACATTGGTAGACAGTTTTTGAGATTTTAAAACCGCCTTAAGGTGGTGGAAGACTTCTGTGCCCATGCGGAGTGCATCGCTAAAGCTTTCTGCGCCAACAGGCATCACCATAAATTCCTGAAAATCGATTCCGTTATCTGCATGTGCCCCACCATTGAGGATGTTCATCATGGGAATGGGTAAGAGGTTGGCATTAACACCCCCAACATAGCGGTAAAGCGGCATGCGTGATTCTTCCGCAGCAGCCTTTGCAACAGCAAGCGAAACACCGAGGATAGCGTTGGCGCCAAGGTTGGCTTTATTGGTTGTCGCATCTAACTCAATCAACCGCTGGTCAATTTCATTCTGATCGAACACATACGAACCGCGCAAATGCTCTCGGATAATGGTGTTCACGTTGTTTACAGCATTGTAAACACTTTTACCCATGTATTGGGTTTTGTCATTGTCACGCAATTCAACTGCTTCGTGAGAGCCTGTTGATGCCCCTGAAGGCACTGCGGCACGACCTAGGATTCCGTTTTCTGTGATGACATCAACTTCGATTGTTGGATTTCCTCGGGAATCGAGGATTTGTCTGGCTACAACTGTGTTTATAATCGACATAAGTGGAGGCGTAATGAGCCGATGAAATTACGTAATATTCCCTCGCTAAACGACAGTTTAAGCTAAATTATGAATGGTCTGTTAGAATCTTCATTTGGACTAGCAAGTAGGCCATATTCCCTCTCGTAAACCTGTAAGGTTTGGGTACGAGGGACCTGTTTAAAAAACGAAAACCCCGGACTTTCCGGGGTTTTCTACCAGGGGATCGGGACAGTGTTATTCTCTGCCTATCGACATTTCAGTCCCAACAATGTCTACGACATACTGTTTTTTACCCTCTTTGTCCGTGTAATTGTTGTTCCTTAGCTTTCCGTCGATGGAGACAAAGGAACCCTTTTTTAGGTCCGACTCTGCCTTCTCCGCCAGCTTTCCCCATACGGTGACGTTGTGCCAGCTAGTAACGGTTTTCTTTTCACCGTTCAGAAACACCTCTTCATTAGTCGCAACGGCCAGGCGTGCTAATTTGTTTCCTCCCTGAAATTCTCTGATTTCAGGATCCCTTCCCAGATTGCCTGCAATCTGGACTTTGTTGACGCTGTTCATGTTTTTTGTTTTTTGTGATTGTTTAAAGGGTTCAGTGGGAGAAGGTGGGGTGGATGAACAGTTCGCTCGCGACAACGTCGGCAAGGGCATCCATCCGGCCTTTGAAATTCGTACTCCTTGCTCGGGGTCTGATGCCATCTACCAAAATCGTCATGCCCTTGTGCAACTCACGTTCTGCCAAGGCAGCCAAATTCCCCCATGCGACCACGTCGTGCCATTCCACATCTGTTATGAGTTCACCCGTCGTATTCCGGTACAAATGTTTCACAGCCAAAGGAAACCGAGCTAACTTGTGTCCGCTTTTTAAGATACAAATCTCTGGTTCGGCCCCCAGCCTTCCCTCCAACTGAATATGTTCCCCTTTTTTCATTTTTACTGCTACACGTCAACTGATCCTTTGCGCGCCGCTGACATGTGCAACAAATTTGGGATAACCCTTCCTCTCTATCCCGCTGTTAAACGGATATAAATGGAAGCAACCGAATACAATCGGTTTAGTATTTAAATAATGTTATTGATTGGAATGTGCGCCTTGCTCGAGACACCGCAGCTTACTGCGCCTAAAAGTATCGGTAAAAAAAGCAGGCGGTGTGTTAGTCCACCGCCTGAAACAATCTGATCAAATTAAACCCACTTCTTGCGGCACGAACGTGCCTTCATCAGATTGCTTTTATCATGTCCAAATACCATGCCAAAGCCTGTTTACAAGGGTTTCAGATCATCGGCCTTTTGCAACTGTAGAAAGAACACCTCATTCTGTCGCCCCAATTTGTGCACAACTAGATCCGGTAATAAAAAAATCCCGTATTTCTACGGGACCTTCCTTGCCTGAGTTTACAAGCGCTTACTTGACAACGATGACTTTCACCACCGCGCCACTGGTTTGTTGAATGAAGTATATACCATTGTAACCAAAATTCACTTCTGCTGTAAAATCATTGGCAGCGCTCAAATTACCTGTACCGATTGCTTTTCCAGTTAAATCGGTAATGGTGAAGTCACCTGCAGCACCTTTTATTGCTACTGAACCAGTGGAAGGATTGGGGTAAACACCGAGGGTTGTTGCTTGCACTTCCATCACTCCTGCACATTCGTTCACCACAGGGGTGTATACGCGGGATCCCACACAACCATTGGCATCAACGCCTGTAAGGGTGTAACTGGCATTGGTTTGTGGGTAAACTATCTGAAGGGATTGATTCACGCCATTGCTCCAAGAATACGTAGAGGCCCCAGAAGCGGAAAGAGCCATGGCTTCGCCGGCACACACTGCCGTTGGTGAAGCAACTACACTCAGCACCGGTGAAGTATACACCATGATGTTTTGAGTGGTATTGCGCACGGGGCATCCAGGATTAGAGCCTGATAATAAATAAATTATCATACCACTGCTTGTACTGGTTGGGGTGATAACGATAGAGGGACTTGTGGAACCGCTTTGTGTCCACGTGTAATTGGTTGCGCCAGACGCATTAAGGGTGGCTGAATTGCCACTACACACTGCTGTTGAACTGGCACTCACTTGCAGCGTTGGGGTTACGTTTACTTGAACCGTGAAGGAAGCGGTACCTTGGCAAGTGCCTGTTAAAGCGATGACACTGTAAACAGTTGTTGATGTTGGATTGACGTTGATGTTGTTAGCAATAGTTCCAGTGCTCCAAGAATAAGTTGTACCACCCACCCCTGTGAGTTGCAATTGGTTGCCACGGCAAATCACTGATGAATTGGCGGCAATAGAGGCTGTTAGTGCTGTTGATGTGCCAACAGAAATTGTTTGCGTGCCCACACAACCATTTCCTGTTGTGACGGTTACATTGTACACACCGGCATTAGCGATGGTTTCGGTTTTGGTGTTCACTGCAGTAGACCATGTATAAGTGAACGGTGCGCTGCCACTGGAGTTGGCGGTAAGGGTTGAAAAAAAACCGGGACAAATGTTGACCGGATTAGAGACAATACTAACCGTTGGATTACCCACTGTAACGGTTGATGTGCGCGTTACCGTACAACCATTTGTAGCAGTAATAACACAAGTATATACGGTTGTTACAGATGGATTGACAGCGATGGAAGAACTTGTTGCTCCGGTGCTCCAGCTGTAGGTGTTTACGCCACCACCGCCGGGACCACCGCCTGTTTGTACATTTAAAGAAACTGGCGCGCCATTGGTACACGTGGTGACTGCAGTTGGCTGCACTTGTCCGTTGGGACCAGCTAAAACCGTTAGGGTTTGCACAACACGTGTGCTTGAACCATTGCTATTGGTTGCCACTAACATTACTGAATACACCACTGGCGCTTGCAAGGTGAGTGTTGGGTTTTGAGTAGAAAAGGTTTGTGTCAGCGGACCAGGTCCGCCTGCTGTAACAGTATAGCTCCAGCTCGTCGGGTTGCCCGTAGAAAGGTCGGTGATGGTGATGACATTGGTAGAGCCACTGCAAACCGGATTAGGGCTAATGGAAAAATTAGCTGTTGGTGTTTGTGCCTTCATGGTTGTTACCAATAAAAAGGCGATAAGCGATAAAAGTGTAGTTATTTTCATGT
>CANGWA010000064.1 GCA_947457335.1 Sphingobacteriaceae bacterium | reverse complement strand
CTTAACTGCTGGTGAAACGGTTGTTACTACGGATCTCCTGACCGAAGGGGTGCATTTCGATTTGAGTTATGTGCCTCTGAAACACTTGGGCTATAAGAGCATTGTTGTTAATCTAAGTGATGTTTACGCCATGAACGCCACGCCCAAGCAAGTACTCGTAGCTGTGGCGATTTCCAACCGCTTTAGTTTAGAAGCTATGGAGGAATTGTATGCCGGCATGCTGTTAGCCTGTAAAAAATACAACGTAGACCTGGTAGGTGGCGACACCACATCTAGCAAGGGCGGACTGACCATAAGCATCACTGCAATTGGCACTGTAGCGCCTGGAAAAGCCACCCTAAGAAAAGGTGCAAAAGAAAAAAATCTCTTGTGCGTTAGCGGCGATCTTGGTGGGGCGTATATGGGACTACAATTATTAGAACGCGAGAAATCGGTATTTAAAGAAAATCCAAAGATTCAGCCGGATTTAGAAGGTAAGGATTATATTTTAGAACGTCAGCTCAAACCAGAAGCACGAAGAGACCTTGTTCAGCTGCTAAAAGAATTGGACATTCAGCCAACAGCGATGATCGACATCAGTGATGGCTTGTCCAGCGAAATTCTTCACCTCTGTGAGCAAAGCCAATTGGGTGTTGAGTTATATGAAGAAAAAATTCCCATCGACCCCATGACGTATGACACAGCGCGTGAATTTGGCATTGACCCTACTTTGTGTGCACTGAGTGGTGGCGAAGACTATGAATTGTTGTTTACGGTTGACATTTCTGCTTTTGAGAAATTAAAAAATCAACCCGACATATCGATTATCGGGCACATGACCGCTCTTGAGAAAGGGAAATTGCTGGTGGCGAAAAGCGGAACCGTGCACGAACTCGTAGCCCAAGGCTGGAATGCTTTAAAATAAAAACGGCCGCCAACGAAAATAAAAAGACCACTGACGAAAAATCATCAATGGTCTTTTAAAGGGTTTTTGAATTAGTTCACCTTAACAGTTACCTGTGACATTTCCGTTACTTGATTAAGGACAATGGTGATCTGCTCAATGTCCATTTTCATGTCCATTTTTAATTGCGACTGGTAGTTTGAAATGAATTTTTTCTCAACGTCGTACTCGAGCGTGCCCTTACCCTTGCCACCTCCTGTGAGTTTGAATTTCAAGTTATCTGAACGAAACGTATACGTTTGTTTGATTTTAAAAAGCGCCTTGCCGTCTTGTACTTTTGTCAATTTATAGGTCGTTTTAATTTCCATAGTGATGTTCATGCCAGAAATAGGCATATTCACTGGGGTTACCTGCTCAAAGCTATCGCCCACCTTCATTTGGCGCGCAGGCATTTTGTAGTTTTCAAATATCGCTTCCACTCCTTTAATGAGTGACTCCTTGAATTCGGCGGACATATCGCCGCTTACCGAATCAACTTGAGGTACTTGATTTAATCCCGCCGTTCCATAAAGTTTTGTGCCTGGCGGCAATGGTGACTTATCTCCTTTTAAGTAACGTAAATACTCAAATACCATTTGAAATTTACCGTTGCCGCTCATTTTACCCGTTTGAATGGCTACATCCATGTCTGATGTTGAAATATTGCGCGTTGGATTTTCAATTCCTTTCGCCTCTAACACTCGTTGAACGTCCTTAGACCCCTTGTAGGTCATCACCTGGGTATTAATCGTCTTGGTTGACTGACGGTAATTGGATTCTGGTAGAAAACCGGTTTCAAAATTAATGCTGCTCTGAGCAAAACTGGTTTGAAAAAGCGTTAGTAATATTGCAATGAGAAGAAGACGATAAGTGTTCATAATTTAATGAGTTAAGGTAAGTTGAAAAACCGAATTAGACAACAGTTGACGAAAAGTATACGTATTAAAAACAATTGATTACCGGGCCCTTTTTGTTTGCTATCAAGCTCTATTTATAAATATTAATTTCAAGCATTCAGAAATTATCCATAAAATGAAAGAGGGCCCTAATTGCCATCATTAAATTCCTCGTTTGAAATTATTACCTCCGTTTTCACTACTACTATTTTTCAGTGAGAAAATAAAGTAAATCGTGGTGATTCTATAAGGACCTTGACATTAGGACAAGAATAGTGTCTGCAAAATGAAATTATTCATTTTGCTCATGTAGGTCAAGTACCTCTTAATACGTGTAATTGAACTGGTTCCTTTTCTGCTGCTGTAGTTCAACTCTTTACTAATAATCTCAATCAAATTTTGTGTTTGTAGGTGATATCAAAAAATGTTGGCTTAAAGAAATATTTGTCTACAAGGATTGGCCCTATCGCTTTATATATTCTAAAGCAGCACAAAACGCCACTTTATCTGCATCAAAAAATCGACTTCCATCTTTAAAGCCGCACTTGTCTAAATGGATGGGCGATTTAGAGCAAGTGGATGACATTACCGTGATTGGCATTCACATCCGTTAACTCCAATTCAACTTTACTACGCTTTTAACAAGCGTTCGATGTTGAATTTCTTCATCTTTAGAAAAGCATCTACCACGCGTGGTGCACGATCAGGATCGGACATTAACTGTCCCAAAATAGCCGGTACAATTTGCCACGAAACGCCATACCGGTCTTCGCACCAGCCACACATTTTCTCCTTACCATCCTTGGTGAAATTGACCCAGTAATGATCGATCTCTTCCTGCGTCTCACAGGTGATGACATAAGAAGAAGATTCATTAAAAGTGGTATTGGCCTGTTTTCCATTCAGCAACATAAACGTCGTACCATTGAGTTGGACATGTACTGCTGCGGGATTAGCGGAAAGTTGGCGGCTGTTCTTAAAAACAGACAAATAAAATTCAGCCGCCTCGGCAGCTTGGTGCTCAAACCACAGACAGGGATAAATAGGAGAAGATGTACTCATTTACAGTATAATAAATCAATCGAGAATTTTCATACGGCGTTCCTTGACCAATTCATAGCCATTCTTGCGAAAGAAAAACGCGGCCTTTTCATTGTTGGTCCAGTGATCCAATTCAATTTTAAAAACACCTTTGTTTTTTGCCCTTCCTTCTGCAAAATGCATTAATGCAGACCCGACACCTTTTCCTCTAAACTCCTCCAAAACGGCAATTTGATCAATGTGCAAGGTAGAATAGGCATTGTGAAAGGCATTCTCCTCAACGTTACGCCAAAGCACCAGCATGTATCCCGCTGCTATCCCGTTCATCTTCGCAACAAAGGCTTCGTAGTGTGCCGAATTAAGCATATCGGCTAGGGCCAAGGTAACCGAATTTCTTTCGTACTTTTTAAAAATAGATGGGTGAAGCGCCGCGTGCAGGTTTTGCGCTGTCTCATTTAGACAGGCCAACATCGAAGCATCCCGAGTGGGTTTTATTTCAATCATAATGGCTTTAAGTGCTATTGGTTTTCAATAAATAATCGGTACGTTGGTTCATTGTGTAACTTGAAGCCAGTTTGCGGATAAACTTTTTCGCCATCAGCAGTCGCATGCAGCTCAAAAAGATGAATGCCCGCCTGTTTACCAGTTGCAATAAGTTGGTCTAAAATAGCCTTACAAATCCCTTTGCGACGATATGCTGGAACAGTGAACATATTCATAATATACCCTACCCTGCCCGTCATGTTGCGGTAACCGCCGGGCATTTCACGGATGTGCATGCCACCCACCCCAGCAAATTCTTCGCCACAAAATGCAAGAAAGGAAACATAATCGCCCGACACCAGGTGTTTCATAAAATAAGCAGCGAGGTGTGCCGCCAACTCTGGTTCTTTGTGGGAATAAGTATCACCCCAAAATGAATTCATAAAATCCACACGGGAACGCACCAAAAGCGCAAGGTCACTGACATCAGCCTGACGGTAAACAATTGAATTCATTACTGCCAAATTAAAAAAATAATCAGCAATCGCTTTGATACCATCACACCTCTTCTCATCAAATTCAAACAAAAATCTTTTCTAGCGATAATACCTTTTTTATTAAGCAGTGCGCCTTTTCCCGCTTTTCGCTTTAGCCACTGCATCCGGGGTCAAGCAGGCCAATGGCGTGCGCGGTCCCCACTTGCAGTAGCCGCGGGGCCTGCACCGCTCATGGCCTGCTAAACCCCAGATGCAGCGGGCTGCCGCTTCAATCGGGGGCGCAGGTTGACATGAACGGTCTACTTAAAACTCCATTTTGGTCTTTACTCGTCTTGTGCTCTTCCAAGCAAATACATTGGACCAGCAGGCTGTATCCTTGACCCTGAACTGCAATTAGGCCTGCCGCTTGGTGTTGAAATAGTAAGAGGCTGCGCCAACCAAAATAACAGCGGCAATAAAAAATATACCGGCATTAAATCCGCCGACCATGAGAATGGAATAGCCCGCCGCAATCAAATCAAAGAACAAGCCGGCATAGGCCCATTCCTTTATTTTTTTGAGCTGGGGCAAGCAAATGGCAAGACTTCCTAGAATTTTCGCGACGCCAATAAAAGGCACAAAATAGTCGGGATAGCCCAAGGCCATGATGAACTTCATCGCGTCCTCCGATTTTAGAACATCGGGAACAGCCGTAAAAGCCATGAAGCCAGCAAATACGATAGTGCTGACCCAGTAATAGATTTTTAAATTTTTCATAGTCATGAGGAAAAAATACAAGATAACAATAATAAACAGTTTCGAAAACCAAGGCCTTCTTAAAAAAGAATCCAACGTTCGGCGCTAATTCCTCAGCGCAGCAGTAATCCCTCTAAACTCGGTTTGATTGAAGGCCCATTCCGAAACAATCAACCCATTCTTACCCGTCCTTGCTAAATGCAACCAGCCGACTTTGCCATTTAGCTTTACGCCGAATAATTTATCTTTAAAAGTAAAATCAGTAAAGTCGCATTGACCTATAATACTCAACTGAATACGCGAGCCGGACCATTCTTCATAATAACTGATACTGTCTCCAGATGAAAAACGCAAAGCACGTAAACGATTACCACGTTCAACCGCTATAGAAGCAAGGTTGTGTAAAGCGTGAATGGTGTTTTCTCGGTAGATGACATTCGGGCAGAAGGGGCAATTGGTAGCGGCGTGTGTAGAAATAAAGGCAAAATCCATTTGACCATCGTTGTCCAAATCGAGATGAAAGTAATTGCTTGAATCGCGAGGAACAGCACCACTGTCGCAAGGGAACTGGATCGAATCTTTATAAAAATACCTAACCGACTGCACCAGTGAATCGCGAATATCGGTGTAAACAATTACATCGTTGGCAGGGGGTGATGAGAAATAATTACACCCAATAAGTGGTAGCGCTATTACTAGCATTAACCCTAAATGTCTCTGGAACTTATGCACTTGATCAGTCCTTCTGTACTGGCGTCTTTTGCTCATCAGTGAAATGAGCGCGTTGCTTTTCTTTGGCAAACATTTCTGCGTTGAATTCCTTACTCGTGTTTTTAGGAATGGATAGCGAATGCCATTCGGTTCGGCACAACATCTTTCCGATATACACCATTTGACCAACATGGTAGGGGTAATGCGCCAGTTGCCGATGAATGGCCTCTTCCACCGTATGGCCTTGATTTCTTATATAGACTACCTTATCCAAATCAGCGGGAGTTAAAGCATTCAACGCTTTAAACAAACATTGCCAGCCAGACTCCCAAAGTGCCATTAACTCTTCACGTGTGGTGGCAACCACCTCAAACTCAGCATCACGGTTGCGCCACTCCTTTTCGCCATCAGCCGTCAGAAATTCGGTCCAGCGCGACACCATATTCCCATGCAAGTGCCTTATGATGATGGCAATTGAATTGCTCTCCTCATTAAACTGATAAAATAACGCTGCATCTTCTACCTGTTGAATGGTTCTATCGCCAAGTGATTTGTAATACTGAAATTGTTTAATAATGCCTTCGAGGGCTTGACTGCTCATACTAATAAATTTACAACAAAATACCGATGTAATAAAAAAGCCACCTCTGTAGTGGCTTCAAACTAGTTTTTACTCTTTTCAATACTCATTCCGAAATCCATTATCAAAGGCAGTGGATCGGGGCGCATGCCGTGCACAAATTGAAAGGTATACTTCCCTTTAAGGGGCAAGCGCAAGTTTTTTTTCACGGGTATGGTCAAATCATAAATATCCCCAGCGCCTGCGCCCAACCACTCCCCTTTATCATTGGCTAAGAGTACATCCATGGTATCGGTCCTAGAGGCCCCATCCGGATAGTTAACCGTAACAAAAACAATGAGGTTACGAAAAGGATAAGTGTCAGCATGTCGCACTAATAAATTAATATCATGAAAAGACGTGTTATCATTCATTTCCATTTGAAAAACCGCTTTGTCAGACGACTTCCATTCGTCTTCTGGAAAGTTTTTATACTCACTATACACCACTCTGCTTGAACAGGCAGTGAACAGCATGGCCATTGTACTGACCATTACGATTTTATGCATTGCCTTCATTCGCTGAACCTTTATTGTTTTGTCCACCATTGCCTTGGGGACGAGGCGGTCGGTTTTGAGGACGTGGTTGCTGCTTGCTGTTTTTTTGCTGCTGGTCCCTTGGGGCATTGTTTTGCGGGCGTGGTTTTTGTGGCTGACCTTGATTCGGTGATGGGGTCTGACCCGACTGCTGATTTTGTTGAGGACGTGGCTGACGGGAGGGATTGTCGTTTCGTTTTTGTCCCTGACTGTTTTGCTGCCCGCCCTGCCCTTGCACTGGACGTTGCTGACGGGGTTCTTGTTGTCCCTGGCGTTGCTGCGTTTGCTTTTGCCCCTGCTTCTGTTGTGGCTTGTTCTGTTTTTGTTGGTCGCCAGAAGGTTTCCCCTTTCCAGAACGTTGCTTAAACTTCTGTGATTTTTTCTGATCGAAACGTGTGAGACTATCTTGTCCAACTACATTTTCGAAGGACGGCTCTGGCTCCACCGCAGTCACTGTTTGTGTTACTCTCACAGTTGCCTTGAGTGCTTCTGGCAATTCGCCCTTGGCATTTGCAGCAAGCACCTCGTGTACATCTTCGACCTTCATCGGCACGAAAACGCCGGGTTCTCCACGGTAAGAGAACCACATCATTCTTCTGAAAATGTCCGTCTTTTGGAGGAATGCATCACCCTTCTTGGTTTGCAGTTTCTTTCCGTCCATATCGGGAAACTCCTTCAACGCATCGACATAACTGTCTAACTCATAATTGAGACAACATTTGAGCTTTCCACATTGGCCAGCTAACTTTAAAGCATTGAGCGACAACTGCTGATATCGGGCTGCACTTGTATTCACCGTTCTAAAATCGGTTAACCAAGTACTACAACACAATTCCCTGCCGCACGATCCAATTCCCCCGAGACGAGAAGCCTCCTGACGCGCACCAATTTGGCGCATCTCCACACGCACTCTAAACTCTTCGGCAAGCACCTTGATCAACTCACGAAAATCAACGCGGGCATCTGCTGTATAGTAAAATGTAGCCTTGGTTTTATCCCCTTGGTACTCCACATCACTGAGTTTCATTTCCAACCCCAATCGTAAGGCAATGGTCCTCGCCTTATACATGGTTGGCACCTCTAATTCACGTGCCTCTTTCCATTTGTCAAGATCTGTTTGCTTGGCGATGCGGTATATTTTCTTGAACTCCTCACTATCCAATGGCACATTGCGTTTTTTCAACTGCAATTTCACCAATTCACCCGTGAGGGAAACAACACCGACATCGTATCCACTGCCAGCTTCAACAGCAACCACATCTCCTACATTTAAGGAAAGTGAATTCACATTCTTAAAATATTCTTTTCGCGAATTCTTGAAGCGGATTTCTGCAATGTCAAATGGTTGCTGACCGTCGGGAAGCTTCACGTTCGCCAACCAATCAAATACACTTAACTTATTACATCCCCCCGTACCACAAGAGCCGTTACTATTACAACCTGCGGGGACCCCATTAGTACTTGTCCCACAACTATTACATCCCATTTTAATTTCTTTTTCTAAGTGATTTGGTCCATTTTCAATCCTCACACCTGCTTGCCCTTAACTTCGACTTGACCCCAAATCAGCCTTAAAGTTAGTTGATTTGGCCTTAACTCGCAACCTATTGTAAATGCGACATTTGCATAGCATACCGTTGATAAAATGCCGCATTGCCCTGTAAACCACCGGTATGTAACAGGAGTATTTTTTCTGAGGCACTCCACTCTCCCCTTTTTAAAAGGTCAAATACGCCATAAAACATTTTGGCTGTGTACACCTGGTCCAATTCCATCCCTGTTTGTTTTAGAAAATTAGCTGCAAACACGACCACCTCTTTTTCAAAGGAAGCATACCCCGCGCCGGCGTAATTGTTGACAATGGCACACTCATCGCTAATTCTAGAGCCAACACGGGGAATAGGCCAACCCAATTCTTCAAATAGCGGCAGCAAGTCCTCAAACAGTCGATTCTCTCCTTTCAATACACTAAATCCGATCACCTTTTCTGTGGTTCTTCGTTTCAACAATCCACCAAAAGTAGTAGCAGTGCCGCAAGCTACGCACACCCGGTCGTAACCATGGGGAACCGGAATCTCTGAGCAACCCATCATTCCCAGAGCATTGCTGCCTCCTTCAGGGACTTCAATGATGGTCGCGTAATGTTTTCCAAGAGCTTGTCGCACCTCATCCATCACCTTGTTGCGAAAATCTGTTCGTGATACCCGAAACACGTGCATCCCATTGGCAATGGCTTTCTGCAAGGTTGGAGAATCCCCCTCTTTTCCCCTAATTACTGCTGCCGAAGCCACGCCAAGTTGACGCGTGGCCGCAGCGGTAGCAGCTAGATGATTAGAATGTAAGCCGCCATAAGTTAACAACACCCCCGATTGAATGGACTGCATCTTGATTAGATTATAATGCAATTTGTACCATTTGTTACCACTTACTTCGGGATGTACCAAGTCGAGACGCAAAACGTCCACTGTAATGCCGTTATAAGTGACAGTAGAAAGGGGTGGTGATTGGATCATCAATTCACTGTATCGCCGCGCAATTGGCGGTAGCGTTTACGCGCTTCAACAGTAAACACGCTACCGGGGTACTTGGTTAACATTTCCGCATAGGCCTCACGTGCCTTGTCCATGTCTTTCAAATCGTATTCATAAAGTTGCGCCAATTGCATTTGAGCATTATCGCCATACAAACCCGATGGATAGTATTCGATAATGTTTTTATACATCGTTTCTGCCTCCTTATACTTACCCGTTTTACGGTAGATTTCAGCCTTTTTATAAAAAATATCATCCCCAAGGGTGTGATTACTGAACACCAAATTGATACTATCCATTTTAATTAACGCTTCGGCATAACGGCCTTGTTTCATCAATAACTCCGATGCGGCAAACATTTTGAGGGGCGCCGCATTTGTATCCACACCAATCGCATCCGAAATAATAAGACTTAGCTCCAACGCATCGTTAGCAATTAGTTTTTCGACCGACCCCTTTAATACATCCGCCTGCGTCTTCGCCCATTTAAATTCGCCAGCATAGTAACTCATTTTAGCATTGCGAAATTTTGCTTCGTGTCCAATTGTTTCAAACTTAAATGCTTTCTCAACTTGCGAATACATCAGTGAGGCATCCCAAAGTGCGCCCATCAGCAAGTAAACATCCCCGAGCATCAGTTTGTATTCAGCTTTACGACTCCCGCTAACTGCTGGATCCACAATAATATCGTTTAATAAGATGGCGGCGCTATCCGGTTGGCCTAAGTAGAACGCTTGAATAGCGGCTAAGTTTTTTGCGACTTTCAATCCTAGATCGTTATGGCCATACTGTTTCCAACTTGCCACCAAGCGTCTCTCTACCTTTCTTAATTCTTCAACGGTTGGATTCGACTTTGCTGTGATAGCAAGGAATTCGACATTTACCAAGTCGATTAATGCTGCGGAGTAAAAGATGCCTGAAACACCCTTTGCAATCACATACTCGTAACATTTGGCAGCAGTTTCCCAACGTGCATTGGACTCGCAAATTTTTGCCAAATTGTACAGCCGCTGTCCATCTTCTTTCAACCGTTTATCCAAGGCACGGCAATGAATAAAGGCTCCGTCAAAATCCTTTTGTTGCACCAGCAAAAAAATGAGGAATTCGGAGAGGACGACTTTATCTGGACTTTTTTCAATGCGTTTTTGAAGTTCTTGTCGAAGCAATGGATTCTTCATGCCACCGGTTTCATCATCATAACCAAGGGAATTTTGCAATTGCATCTGCACAATTTGCAATTCACCCTCCCGGTATTCGATAGCATCGAGGTATTCATTGATCATGTGAACCAAGTCATTTTTCTGCTTGTAAACTTCTGCCTTTTCGTAGAAATAAGGGTAATTGGTGATTTTATACCCTTTGTTATAGGTTAGAATTGCATAATCAAACAACTTCAATTCCAAGAACAACTGGCCCAATTGATTAATGCCATCGGGCGTTGGACTCATTTCCTTAATCGCCTTTTCGTAACACTCTTGCTCCTTCTTTTTGTCACCTTCCAAACCAATCACCTGTCCCAGATAAACATAATAGGGCGTTGGGTACCGTACTTGGCGGATGAGTTTTTTGGTGATTTTTTCAGCCTTAGAAAATTCCTTAGCACCAGTAAGGCTTCTTAAGTAATGCGGGTACCAATATTCTTCATTGCGTGGGTACACTTCTTCAAAATATACATTGGCTTTTTCAAATTCTCCCTGTTCCAGGAAATGCATGGCAAGTCGCTCGGCGTCGCGAGAATTGGGCTGGGCGAAAAGATTCAAACTAAAGAAAACCGCTATGAGTAAGAGGAAACGCATGCGATATAAAGATACGTAATAGTGAAGGAAATCAATGGATTTAGTCTTTTTTGGCATCAATCCTCTGCCAAAAAAATAGCCTCTTCAAATTCACCTGCGGCTTTTCTATTGTTCTGTTTTAAGGCTTCTTGGCGACCCTGCTTCAAAAGCACCAGGGCCTTGGTTGGATTGTTTTGTTGTAACCAAATTTGTCCCAGTTGGTAATAAGCCGCTACGTACGACGCATCCATTTGCAACACCTTTTCGAATTGAATGACGGCCTTTGTAACGTCACTGTTTAGGAATTCCATGCCCAGGGCATAGTATAAGAAAACGTCATGGGGGTCTTCCTCAAGCATTTGTTGCAACTGGTCGATGCGACTCATTCTGCTGATTCAAATTGTGAAAGAAAGCGTACGTCGTTTTCAAAGAATAGGCGTAGATCTTTCACCTCATATTTCAACATAGTAATGCGTTCAATACCCATTCCAAAAGCGAACCCTTTGAACTTCACAGGATCAATGCCACAGTTTTGAAGCACTTGCGGATCGACCATGCCACAACCAAGAATCTCGACCCATCCCGTGTGCTTACAAACATTGCAACCCGTGCCTTTGCAAATAGAACAAGAAATGTCCATTTCGGCACTGGGCTCGGTGAAAGGGAAATAAGAAGGACGGAGGCGAATTTTAATGTCTTGACCAAACATTTCCTTAGCGAAATACAACAAAGTCTGCTTGAGATCAGCAAAAGAAACGTGTTCATCGATATACAAACACTCCACTTGGTGGAACTGACAATGAGCGCGCGCACTAATGGCTTCGTTGCGATAAACTCTTCCCGGAGAAATTGTACGAATGGGAGGTTTTTGATGCTGCATGATGTGCACTTGGACACTTGAGGTTTGCGTGCGTAAAACCATGGCGGGATCTTCACTTACATAAAAAGTATCCTGCATATCCCTTGCTGGATGATCTTCAGGGGTGTTTAATGCTGTAAAATTATGCCAATCATCCTCCACCTCATTGCCTTCGCTGACTGAAAAACCAAT
>CANGWA010000063.1 GCA_947457335.1 Sphingobacteriaceae bacterium | reverse complement strand
TTTTCCTTCATTGCCCATCGATATGATTCACAACGAGCCAGAAAAAGTTATGGCATTTGTGATGAGCCGTTTGAATCTGAACAGAAGAGTCTTCGCTAGAAAATGTGAAGCCGTTCGCTTAGAAAGAGCAGTGGCACGCGATTTCTTAAACGCCCATCATTTGATGAACTATGCGCAGGCGGCTTTTCATTATGGACTTGTTTATCAGCACGAACTTGTGGCAGTGGCCGCTTTTTCGCGGGGTAGAAAAATGAACCGACTGCAAGCCTCGCAACGTTCGTTTGAAATGGTGCGTTTTTGTTCTGCTAGCGGAGTAACGGTGACGGGTGGTTTAACAAAACTATTGGCCCACTTTGTTCGTTTGCACGCTCCTGGTGATGTGATGACCTATATCGACAAAAACTGGGCGCAGCCGGCAACCTTTGTCAAATCTGGATTTCAAAAAATGGGAGAAACACCTCCTATTTCCTACGCAATCGACAAAACAACGTTTACACGGTTGACAGCAGAGCAAGCCCCAAACAATCAAAGTGCTTTAGTAACAACGGGTGGCAATATTAAACTGGTGTACACGCCATGAATAACTGTGTGGTCATACTTGGTCCAACTGCCTCTGGCAAAACGGCATTAGCAACACGTGTCGCTGCACAGGTGAATGGAGAAATTATTAGTGCCGATTCCCGTCAAATTTACCAGCAACTCAACATTGGTACGGGAAAGGACTTGCATGAATACACAGTAAATGGCGTGCGTATACCTTACCATTTGATCGATCACGTGCCACCAGAGCGACAATACTACCTCCATGAATTTGTGAGGGATTTGAGAGATGTTTTTTTGGACATTACAGCGCGTGGTAAATTACCCATTGTGTGCGGTGGAACGGGTTTATACTTGGATGCATTGCACAAGGGGTTTGAATGGACACAAGTGCCAGAGGATAAGGCCTGGCATTCACTGGCACAACAGCGCAGCAAGGAAGAATTGTTAGCGGAATTGAATGCTTTTCCCACACAATTCACTGCAGCAGTCGATCGGCACTCTGTCAAACGTATCATCCGCGGCATTGAAATTGCACGGTACCGCCAAACCCATCCGCTTGAAGCCACCCCGAGGTTGGATTACCAACCATTTTATATTGGCACCGCCGTGTCGCGCGAGGTGCGTCATCAAAAAATCAATAGGCGGTTAAAGGAGCGATTGGACCATGGATTGATTGAAGAAACACAACAGTTGTTGGCGCAGGGTGTTTCGCCTGAGCGTCTGGATTTTCTGGGGTTGGAATACAGGTATGTCTTGCAGCACTTGCAAGGCAAACTTTCACGCGAGGCATTAGAAGAAGAATTGGGCACAGCCATCCGTCAGTTTTCTCGGCGGCAGATGACGTGGTTTCGTAAAATGGAAAAGGAGGGGCGACACATTCACTGGCTCGACATGGAGCAGCCAGCAACAGCTACCGATCTGGCAATTCAATTGGTAAAGAAGGCCTTCTCACTTTAAGCTTGTAACATTTACTAAGAAAAGAACGCAGCGACTTGGCGACTTGTCGAGGGGATTCAAGGAAACTATAATGGCCGTCGTGTTCGAGGTAGAGAACTGTTTTGTCTTGAATAGATTCCGCTTGCTCTAACAATAACTGTGGGGCAAGCACATTGTCTAATTCACCAATCACCATCATGACAGGATAATGCACCATGCCTAGCACCATTTCACGTGATGGCCGGTCGCGCATGCCGTGTAAGGCTGCAATCATGCCCCGTTGATGGGTTTGGCGGGCAATGCCTTGGGCGAGTTTTATTTCTTCTTTTAAGTAGCGCAAGTTTTTACGCGCAAATAAATTTTCGATGGTAGAACGCGTGTAGAGTTTTTTATCGGACTTCAGCACCCGAATGGCGCGTAAACGGTCCGATTTTTTCTCATCACTATCGGCATAAGCCGTGCTATTTAATAAACATAAACCACGTAAGGCATCAGGGTACATTTCAGCAAAGGCGAGGGCCGTGTAACCGCCCATGCTGTGGCCGATGAGGACGTATTTTTTAAGCTTTAATGAATCGAGCACAGCCTTAACTGCGGTGGCCATCATCTCCATTGAATGGGCGTAGCCGTAGCAGGCAGACGCCCCATGTCCCGGTAAATCAATACTCACCACCCGGTAACGTTTGGCGAGATTAGCTGCCAACCCTTCAAAAATGGCGGAACTAGCGAGGTAGCCGTGCAGCAACACCACTACACGTCCCTTGCCCTGGTCGCGAAATGCTAACTGGTCTTGGCGAAACTTTATTGTCTTTATCGGAATACTCATTCCTTTAATACTACCTTTTTTGAGGTATGGCTCATGGGTATCAAATTAAGTAATTTTAAATCATAAAACAGGCCCGATTGTTTGCGCAATAAGTGGTCAGATTATAAACAGTTATGCTTGGTCTCAATAATCTCGAAATAGGTCAGAAGGCAGTGATAAAGTTCTTCAAGAACGAAGGATTGGAAGCGCGTTTGATTGAAATGGGATGTCTACCCGGAGAAGAAGTTGTACTTTCGCGAACCGCCCCATTGGGTTGCCCTTATGCCATTCAGGTGGCGGGCAGCGAGCTGAGTCTGCGCCGTGAGGAGGCAGCATCGGTGATGGTGGAATTGGTTGCGTAGTTTTGAGTTCCCCTTTACACATAAAAGTCGCATTAATTGGTAACCCCAATGCTGGCAAGAGTACCTTGTTCAATGCATTGACGGGCCTTAATCAAAAGACAGGCAATTACACGGGGGTGACTGTTGATCGCTACGAGGGCTCCATGTCCTTTGAAGCCAATAACACCCTTATCAAGTGCAATATCATTGATTTACCAGGGGTTTATAGCTTGTTTCCGAAATCACAGGACGAGGAAATTGCGTGTAAAACGTTGCTCCATCCCGATGAAGCAATTGATGTGGTGGTAATTGTTGCAGATTCCACCAACTTACGCCGCAACATGTTACTCGTGTCGCAAGTGCTCGATTTAAAAATGAAAGCGGTTGTGGCCTTGAGCATGAGCGACGAAGCAGCCGCACAAAAGATAAACATTGATGTGAAGGGCTTTTCTGAATCACTTGGTGTGCCGGTGGTACCTGTTGATTCGCGGCACCACACAGGCATGCACGCTTTGCAGCAAGCCATTGCATCAGCAACCGTCACCAAGGCGGTGTTTCATGATTTAGGGGATGCCAACATCCGTCAATTTGCCGATTACCGCGCCTTTGTGAAGGCGGCGTTAACTAAGCCCAATGCAAAAGCAGAAAACAGAGACAAGTTGTACCGTCACCAAGTGATCAATTACGTGCTCAATAAACACCTGCAATTACCTGCTGAATTGAGCCGAAAACAAATAACGGCAACCATCGACAGTGTAACAACCCACCGCATTTGGGGTTATGTGGTTTTACTAGCAGTGCTCTTCTTCGTGTTTCAATTTATTTTCATGGTCTCTGAAGCGCCGATGAATTTTATTGAAAGCGCCTTCCTCTCCTTGGGAGAGACGATTCAGGCTTCCTTGCCAAAAGGACCATTGAGTGAACTCGTGGTGAACGGCATTCTTCCCGGCATTAGTGGCGTGCTGATGTTTATACCACAAATTGCCTTCCTCTTTTTATTCATCGGATTTCTAGAGGATTCAGGTTACATGGCTCGTGCCAGTTTTATTATGGACCGCATGCTACGTCCCTTCGGACTCAATGGCCGTTCGGTTATCCCCTTAATTAGCGGCACTGCTTGTGCTGTGCCTTCTATCATGGCCACACGCAGCATCAGTAACGTGCGCGAACGCATGATTACTATTTTTATTCTACCATTGATTAGTTGCTCTGCGAGGTTGCCAGTTTACACCTTATTGCTCTCTGTCATGTATCCACCGCAACACGTGTTTGGGTTTTTTAATGCAAGGGGCATTGCCTTGTTTGTTCTTTACCTGCTGGGTTTTGTGGTGTCTCTGGCAACGGCTTGGGTGTTGAAGAAAACAGTAAAAGCAAAAGAGAACTCGTTTTTTGTGATGGAATTACCGGTTTACCGTTGGCCACAAGGTCGGAGCATTGGCATCATGGTCGTTAATAAAGTTAAGGTTTTCGTTAAAGAAGCAGGCGTGATTATTTTGGCCATTTCCATTGTGCTTTGGTTTTTAAGCACACACGGCGCTAGTGAAAAATACGAAGCATTGGTAATGCAAGAGCAAACCTTAACGGCACAAGTGGCTCCAGATTCCTTGATTCAACAAGTGGTGGCGCAACAACTGGAACATTCGTATATCGGCACATTAGGGCATGTGATTGAGCCAGCTATTCGTCCCCTTGGCTTCGATTGGAAAATCGGTGTGGCCTTACTTACCTCGTTTGCTGCGCGCGAAGTGTTCGTTGGCACCATGTCTACTATCTACCGCTCTGGTGACACCGAAAGTGAAGAAGGTATTCGTCAAACCATTGTTTCTGAAAAAGACGAATACGGTCGCCCCCGTTACACCGCAGCAGTGTGCTGGTCGCTCTTGCTCTTTTATGCATTTGCGCTTCAATGCATGAGCACCGTGGCTGTGGTAAAGCGTGAAACCAAGAGCTGGAAATGGGTGATCGCCCAGTTTGTGTTCATGGGTGCTCTGGCCTATTTTTCTGCTTTCATAGCGTTTGGTGTTTTAAGCTAGTGCTTACCTTTCAGCATACAACCGCTTCTTTAATTCCATGCTTCTACTCGTCTCACCACTTCATTGACTAAAGAGCCATTTAGCCCAATCTCATCAAAATTCGATTTTTCAGTGATGAGTTTATTTAAATTGAAACGGAAGGCTTCGCGGTGAACGCTACCGGTTGCGGGGTAGGAAAGCACTTCGGATTGTATGTTGTATGCTGCATTTTCAATGGCCCAGCTGCGCGACAAACCCAACAGGTACATGTTTTCTGCAAAATAATTCAACGGAGTAGCAGGTGTGAATGAATCTACGGCGCTTGGTAGGAGGGTGATGATTTTACCCGATTGCTGCTGCCTAAATTTTTTAAGCAGTTCTGTAGTGATAACAATAACTGGCCTCAGGTAGGTTTGGAATTTTTTTTCGTGAAGCAGGGCGGGCGACAAGGTGTTCGCATCAACGGCCGCTTTAGCGGCATGAATCACCACGTCCAATTCAACTGCATGTATGCGACTGATAAAGGTCGAAAGCGAATCGTCATCTGTATAATCACACCGATAACCTTGTGTGTTTTTAAATGCGGTCATTAACTGTAATGCGGAGCCTGCAGAGTGACAGTAGGTAAAATAAACTTGATTGCTCTGCTGTGCAGCCAGCTCCTTAACTAATTCCAGTCCTTTACCAGAAGCACCCCCCGTTATCAATATCTTCTTTCCCATAAGTGTTTAAAACAGGGTGGAAGGTTTGCAGGGTGCACACAACTGTGCACGCGTAAAGGGATCAAAATGAAAAGCGGTGTAACGCAACAAGGGTGAATAAGTCAGCGGGGGTCGTGGCATCATGTGGGATTGTTTTAATGGCTGGTGTTGTATGCCTTTCATCAAAAGAGTTTAACGGCTTCAAATCTATTTATTCGGTAGTGAACGGTATAATTGATTGCCGCAATTCTAGTCACTAGTATTTGCACCTTTTACCAAACACGAACACATGGGTGACGTTATTCCGTAATTATTTCTGACAAGGAGCGATAGCCTTGCAAAAACGGTTGGTCTGCCACTGAACACCACCTCTTGCTGGCACTTCCACATAAACGGTTTTTTTCAGGGATTAGCGATTTGGGGAATGTGGAATTTTATGTCATTTTTACGTAAAAATTACATCTATGGCCCCACGGCTTTTTTTATGGATCACTGCCTCCACTTTATTGGCAGCCTGCAAGTCCCACCAACCAAGCAATACCCCTGCAGCAGACACCAAACCCGCTATTATAGAAGTTACCGAATCGGTAACGGTGACTCCACGGGAATCGGAGCCCGCATTGCCTTACAGGGCATCCAATCCCCGTAGCAACGATATTTTGCACACCCGTTTGGATGTGAGTTTTGATTGGACCAATAGCCGCCTCAATGGCAAGGCCCAGCTCACTGTGAAACCTTATTTTTATGCAACGGATAAATTATTCCTCGATGCGAGGGGCTTTGAGATAAAGTCCATTCAAGTCTTCGAAGCCGCCAAACCCGCTACCACCAAACCATTGGGAAATGTGGCCACTGTTTTCGGTAATATGGTTACGGGCAGCTCGTTTGTTTATGAAAATGACTCCATAAAAATCAACCTCGGTAAAAAATTCACTGCCAATGAACAGTACCAAGTGGTGATTGAGTACATCGCCAAACCCAACGAATTGAAAAAAGGGGGGAGTAATGCGATTACGGAGGACAAGGGGTTGTACTTTATCAATCCCTCTGGAGAAAACCTTTTTAAAATGCCACAAATTTGGACACAAGGCGAAACACAAGCCAGCTCGGCTTGGTTCCCAACAATTGATAGTCCAAATGAAAAAATGACGCAAGACATTTACATGACGGTGCAAGACCGTTTCACTACGCTATCAAACGGATTATTGGTAGAGTCAAAGAAGAGTGCTGATGGCACCCGCACCGACCATTGGCAACTTAACGAACCGCATTCGCCCTACCTGGCCATGATGGCAGTGGGTGAATTTGTAAAGGTTACCGACACGCCTTGGAACGGGAAAGAAGTTTCCTACTACGTGGAGAAATTATACGCCAATCACGCAAAAGCCATATTTGGCGATACCCGCGAAATGATTGATTTTTTCTCGAACAAATTGGGCGTACCGTATGCTTGGCCAAAGTACGCTCAAATTGCTGTTCGTGACTACGTGAGCGGCGCAATGGAAAACACGAGCGCTACGTTGCATGGGGACTTTATGGTGTACCAAACCACCCGCGAAACACAAGATGAGAAAAAAGGAAACGATGTCATTGCTCATGAATTGTTTCACCAATGGTTTGGCGATTTTGTAACAGCAGAAAGCTGGAGCAATTTGCCACTCAACGAAAGCTTCGCCACTTACGGTGAATACCTGTGGAATGAGTACAAAGAAGGCCGCGACGCTGCCGATAACCATCACCTGATGAGCCGAATGGGCTACATGGCTTCTGAAAAAGAAAAAATGGTGATCCGTTACCATTATGAAGATAAGGAGGAAATGTTTGATGGATTTAGTTACAACAAGGGTGGACAAATACTGCACATGCTGCGCAAAGCAGTTGGTGATGAAGCGTTTTTTGCCTCTTTGAAAAAATACCTCACCGATAACCAATACAAGCCTGCTGAAATTCACCACTTGCGCTTGGCGTTTGAAGAGGTGACTGGTCAGGACATGAATTGGTTTTTTAATCAATGGTTTCTTTCTAAAGGGCGCCCCAAATTGAATGCGAGCTGGAGTTTTGAAAATGGGGTGGTGGAATTAACCTTGAAACAAAAACAAGACACTTCTCTCTATCCGATTTATACTTTGCCGCTGGACGTAGATGTTTACGCGAATGGAAAGGTGCAACGCCACCGCATTCTTTTCACCAAAACAACTCAGAAATTTAGATTCAACGCCGATGGCCGCCCCAATTTGGTGAACGTTGATGGTGAGCGTCAATTGCTGTGCGATTGGGAAGATTACAAAACAGATGCTGAATTGCTTTTTCAGTTCAAAAACGCACCCTTGTTCGAAGACCGTCTCGAAGCGATTAAAAAGCTTGAAGGCAAATTGGATAACGAACAAAAT
Source organism: Sphingobacteriaceae bacterium (assembly GCA_947457335.1). Taxonomy (GTDB): domain Bacteria; phylum Bacteroidota; class Bacteroidia; order B-17B0; family Aurantibacillaceae; genus Aurantibacillus. The sequence goes on along the minus strand of CANGWA010000063.1, from coordinate 4,130 downwards.
TTTGCGCTATACAAAGAGGCAGCGTTAAATGACAAGTACCATGCGATTCGTCTTGCAGCCATGCGCCGCTTGCTCAAGGCGCCTGTCGCTAAAATGCCAGAAGTGAAAGCAGTATTGATAGGCATGTATCAAAAGGATACCTATTCAAAGAACCGTGCCGCAGCGCTCGGTGCACTCAATAATCTTTTTGGCGCTGACACAGATGTAAAGGCATTGATTGAAAGCGCTTTTAACGAATCGTCCTACGCTATTATTGGTGAAGCGCTTGAAGCACTCACTGTGAGCAATCCTAAATTGGCAATGGAAAAAGCGAAAAACCTCGAACAACTCGATGGCCGCGACATTATTTTCCCAATTGCCTCGTTGTACGCTAATCATGGCAGCGATGATCAAATTCGCTACTTCCACAACATGGTGCAATACATGACTGGTTTTGAAATGATGACCTTTGTGGCGAATTATGGCAAGGCAGCTAAACGTTGCGAACGCAGTGAAAGCGCCATTTCTGCTGTACAAGATCTGGAATCCCTCAGCAAAGGCGCCAACCGATTTACAAAATTTGCGATTACGAAATCCATAAAAGACATTCTTGGTGCCTGGGAGGATAAAGTGCGCAAGCAGCAAGCTACCTTGGATGCCGCCATGAAAGAGGGTAAGGCTACTGAAGAAATGAAACAAGCGCTGATTAGCATGACTGAAACCCGCGATATCATTGCGAAGGCGTTTAACAGAGTGAAATGAGGAGAGTCCTGATTTTTTTTGCTTGGATGGTCCTGCTCACTGGCTGCAAACCTGATTTTCAGGAGCAACTGGACCAAACCATTTATAACTTAAACGCCGAGTGTCCCCAACAAGTGGATTCAGAAACCACCTTAACAGGCATCACCGGTGGTCAACCGCTCACAGTAACCTACCACTATTCCTTAGTCCATCTTGAACGGGCAAATGTAGACACGGTGCTTTTTAAAAAAGCGATGTGGCCGGGATTATTGGCCTACATCAAGGTGTCGGAAGGATTAAAAACGATGCGTGAAAATGGGGTGACGTTTGTTTACGATTACCGTGATAAAGCGAACCATCCTATATGTAAGTTGCTGATTGGTCCGGTCGACTACAGCTCTGGTACCGCTAAATAACCGCACCATGGCCATACATCGCTATACTCCTGAACAACGCAAATCCATTCAATGGGCCAGTGGCACCAGCACCGAAATTTTTGTTTTTCCTGCTGACGGAAATTTTGCTGAACGCTCCTTTACATTTAGAATCAGCACGGCAACGGTAGAAGCGGAGTCCTCAACGTTTACCTTTTTTGAAGGCATAACGCGCCACTTGATGATTTTGAAGGGCTCACTCGAATTGATTCACGAAGGCCGCTATACCAAAAAGATGCAACCCTATGATCAGGATGTGTTTTCTGGAGAGTGGAACACGCGCAGCAATGGCAAGGTCACCGATTTTAACTTGATGCTTAAAAATGGCGCAACGGGTGGCTTGGTGCATGCTGCTGTGATGGAAGGAAAAGTATGGACAAGAAATAAAATACACGCCTTTGAATTTGTTTTTGTGGCGGAGGGAGAGGTGCGTTTTAGAGATAACCGCAGTGCTAAGGCGGGCGATTTGTTGCAATTAGACGATTCAGCTGTTTCGTTAGAAGCGGTTGTCGCTGCTGAACTTGTCTTCATTCACGTCGATCTTTAAGAGTTCCTCTCACGAAGGGGGATGTTTCCCAATAATGTCCCCACCCACCGTCAACCCTGCGTGAGGGATGCACAAGGCTTGGTTCTTTTTTGGCGCTAGAACGGTTGGTGAGGTCGCCAAAAAAAACCGCAGCGCAGCGGAGCCTGGAGCAGCCCGACCCCCGCACAAAAGGGTGGATGTATTGTTCAGATAAGACCCTTTTGCTGCGTGGGGACACGCCCATATCTTTTTACTAAACAAATTAGTCACCCGCGAAATAAATTTTGATGGTTTAGGCAGGGTACTAATGAATCAACATTGAAATTTGTTACTTTGAATCCATGATTGCAACGGAAACGGCGAACATCCTTTTTTTGGACATTGAAACGGTACCACTCGTTTACCAATATGGTGAATTGGATGAGGCAACGCGTGATTTATGGAACCGCAAATGGCAGTACCAAAGGGATAACACGCCTGAACAACATTATGCCAAGGCCGGCATATTTGCTGAATTCGCCAAGGTGGTATGCATCGGTTTGGGCTACATGCACAACAACCGCTTTCGCGTGACGACTTACACCGGTAGTGATGAAAAGGCTTTGTTGTTGCGTTTTGCTCAACTGCTCAACGAAAAATTCAACACCGATCGGCACTTGCTTTGTGCGCACAATGGCAAGGAATTTGATTTTCCTTTTTTATGTCGCCGCATGTTAATTAACGCAGTGCCCTTGCCGCGTTTGTTGCGCATGCAGGGATTGAAACCTTGGCAGGTGCCACACATCGATACTATGGAATTATGGAAATTTGGGGATGTGAAGAACTTCACTTCTTTGAATTTGTTAGCGCATGTATTGGGATTTCCTTCGCCAAAAGACGATATAGAAGGGAGTCAAGTAGCAAAGGTCTGGTACGAAGAAAGAGACCCTGAGCGCATTGCGCGGTACTGCCGAAAAGATGTCATCACGCTTGCGCGCGTATACCGGCGGTTTGCTGGTGAAGCAAACATCGAGGATGCGGCAATTGATGAAGTACTCAACGGCTGAAGCAACGTGAATGGCGCAGCGTTATCAACGTATGGTCGGTTAAGCCTTATTCTATAACAACGACCAAGTAGCGCGAAATGCTCCAAAATTTTTCAGGATCCTTGATGACTAGGCTCATGACCTGTCCCTGCTCCTTCACCCATTCATAACTTTCTGGATCGTATGGGGTAATCAAACGGGCCGCTACCGATTGGATGGGAATTTCGGTGGTTCTATAAATCATCACTTCACGGAATTTTTTCTTATTCAGCACTTGATTGATTTTTGTGGTCTTACCCATGCCTAAAAATCCACCTTCACGGGTGATCACATTGTTTTCAACGAGTATTTTTTCTGTACCAAGGGCATACCACCCTTTTTCATACCGCGCGTTTTTTTGTTGTGCTGTAGCAAGTGTGGTGTTTAGTTGACCAGTTGTAGCGTGCAGGTACAAAACCTCTACATCGTATTCTTCTAACGCTTCGCGAGCGGCGGTGAGCTCTTCTTCTTTTTCCAACAAACGGTTATTCATGTTGTCTATCAACGCCTGTAATTGCGTTTGCACTTGCTTTTCATTTTTAAGAGCCAAATTCAAGTCCCGAATGGTTGCACGGTTGCTGTCGAGTAAGCAGTTGATTTGATGAATGTCTGCATTAATCCGCGCCAATACATCCCCAGAAAGTTCTCCTTTTTCTATACGCAATTGCGCTTGTCGCGCTGTCAGCTTTTCAAGATTGGCTTGAATGGTCAATAACGCGTTGCGATACGACTCTGGCAAAACGGTATCGCCCTGCACAGCAGGGGTGGCGGTAGCGGCTGGTTCTGCAGAAGGGGACTGACAACCGACCACAACGAGGATAATGAGGAGTAAAGAGGAATGACGCATGGACTAAAAATAGCGCTTATCGCAAGGCTAAAACATGACGTTGGTTAGGGAGATGAAAGACAATTGCTATCAAAAGCAGCACAAGCGTCGTGTTTTTAGCAAAGATTAGGGATTTAATGCCTTCTTGACGCCATTCTTCAAGCGCTTTAACCAACGTTTGCATTTTTCACAGATAGCTTTTGCTTACATTTGGTTGATGGGTAATTTTATCAAGTACTTCATGGCGGCACTCATGTGCATGACCTTTTTTGGTAAAATTGGTGTACCGGGCGCCATTCTGTTATTCGATTACCAACTCTTGCCTATTCTGCTCTTTACGGGACTTTCGGGCTTGATTGGGAATATTATTTTTGTCAACCTCAGTTACCATATCATCAAGTGGATTCACCGCTACAGAAGTCAACACCATAAAATTCACACTCGCCGCATTTTTACACCCCTCAACCGTAGAATTATCAGCATTAAACAACGGTTCGGGTTAATCGGCATTTCGTTTGTGGGTCCCATGTTACTGTCCATTCCTTTATCCGCATATATCG